>NZ_JANMZH010000689.1:0-14764 GCF_031383065.1 Microcoleus sp. OTE_8_concoct_300
CCGTTCCACAACAAATTTATTCTTTTATGAACGGGCAAGATGCCCGTTCCACAACAAATTTATTCATTGTGGAAAGGGCATCTTGCCCGTTCTTGAAAATGGTACAACATCTCAGTTAACATAAACAAAATACTCCTCGTACTATGCGAATAATTCATACTGCTGACTGGCATTTAGGGCGACGTTTCCGAGGAATTGACCGCACTTTGGAAATTGCGATCGCCCTCGAACAGATTTTGAAGCAAGCAAAAACCTTAGATGTCGATGCTGTGCTCGTCGCCGGCGACATTTTCGACGTGCCCAACCCCACCGCTTACGCCGAACGCATTGCTTATAACTTTTTCTGCGAACTCCAAGCAGCAGGAATTCCCGCAATTGCGATCGCCGGTAATCACGATTCGGCCTCCCGCATCGACAGCATCGCGCAATTGCTTTCCCTCGCCGGTGTTCGCGCTTTAGGCAAGCCCAGGCGATCGGCAGACGGCGGCTCGATTACTCTTAATACAAAAAGCGGTAAACTTTGTGTGGGAGCGATGCCTTTTGCTTCCGAACAAAGACTGTTAGATGCTAATTCTCTCTGGCAGTCTGGCGATGCCGAACGTCGAAAAGATTACCGCGAAATTGTAGCATATTTACTCGAAGATTTAACCAGGGATTTTAGAGACAATACTGTCAATTTTCTCATGGGACATATGAGCATTGACGGCGCTAGATTGGCAAAATCCGAAGTCGCTTATTACACGCGAGAAAAATACCTGCTGTCCTCGCAAACCCTGCCGCCGGAAGCTCAGTATGTTGCCCTCGGGCACATCCACATTCATCAGCGGATTTCTGAGACTTCTGGCGCTTATTATTCGGGTTCTTTGATTCAGTTAGATTTTGGAGAAGCGGAACAGGAAAAAGGATTTTGCTTGATAGAAGTTGAGCCGGGAAGTCAGGCAAAGGTGGAATTTAAGCCGGTGACTTGCCACAAGCCGTTAAAAGTGCTTAAATGTCATAACGACAATCTTGATGAAACTTTACAAGCTCATCAGTACCATCCGGGTTTTTTGAAAGTAATTGTCGAAATGGACAGTCCACAAATCGGACTTGCCGATCGGGTGCGCCAAATCTGTTCTCAAGCCCTGTTAATTGAACCGCG
Organism: Microcoleus sp. OTE_8_concoct_300; assembly: GCF_031383065.1. NCBI lineage: Bacteria > Bacillati > Cyanobacteriota > Cyanophyceae > Oscillatoriales > Microcoleaceae > Microcoleus > Microcoleus sp. OTE_8_concoct_300. The sequence goes on from NZ_JANMZH010000689.1 coordinate 1,142, forward strand.
CTATCCAGATGCAGCGCTACAACCAACAGAAATAACTAATATCGATCCCAATAATTTCGATCCGGCAGCAGAGTTTTGCAACTATTATCAAAACCGATTGGGAACGACACCGAAACCGACTGTATTGGAGGAATTTAAAAATTTGTATAAGAAGTTTAAGGAAACAGTTAACAATTAAATACTGTTGTTCCTCCCCCTTATTTTAACTTCCAGGCTGCGTCTGGAAATATCCAGAGGCTCTGCCTCGCGCTTAAATAGGAAAATTGGAGGCAGAGCCTCCGGGTATGCGTTACCAGGCAAATAGGAAAATTGGAGGCAGAGCCTCCTGATCTGCATTACCAGGCGGAGCCTGGTAAAGAGTAATACAATCTAAAACCCCAAATCCTAAAACTAAAATCAGTATGCGTCCACTAGAACTTATTCTCGAAGGATTTACCAGCTTCCGCAACGAACAGCGTTTAGATTTTTCTCAACTCGATTTGTTTGCAATTACTGGTGCTACAGGCGCGGGCAAATCTTCACTGCTAGATGCGATGACTTACGCTCTTTTTGGCACTACTACTCGTAGCGGCAAACAAGTAAGTGATTTGGTAAGTCAAGGTAGCGAAAATTTAAAAGTGCAGTTGCGTTTTTCTGTGGGTTCGGCACAGTATCGGGTGACGCGAAGGTGGCGTTTCCGTCCGAAAAATCCCGAAAATAAGGTGATTTTGGACAACTGGCAAAATGGCGAATGGGAAACTTTGGGGACGAGTATTGTTGCTGTTCAAAATACCATTGAACAGATTTTAGGAATGGATTTTGATACTTTTACGCGAGCAATTGTTCTGCCTCAAGGCAAGTTTGATGAGTTTATTAAAGGGGATACTTCAAAACGCCGGGAAATTTTGCGGCAGCTAGCGGGATTTGAGATTTTTGAGCAGATGCGGAAGGAAACAAATGAGCTGGCAAAGTTGCTGAAACAGGAACGGGAAATGGTGGAAAGGCAGTTAGCTGAGTTGGGTGCGCCGACGGCGGATGAGGTGGCTCAAAGACGATCGCAACTTTTGATTTTAGAGCAGCAGTTGCCTGAGTTTGAGCGCGCCGTTATGAAAGCTCAGAAGGCTCTAGATGAAGAGGAACAGCTATTTTTGCAAATCGCTCGCTGGCAAGAGCTGCAACAAAAACTGGCTCAATTAAATACTAATTCCTCGGAGATAAAAAAATTAGCACAGTGTTTAGAAAAAGCACAAGCTGCCAATCATTTACAGGGAGATTGGGCTTTAGTGCGATCGGCTCGCAGTCAGTATGAAATTGCCGAAAGTGCTTCGGTGGCAGCGCGAACGCAGTTAGTTAAAGCTCGCTATGAGCTGGCAGTAGAGCAGCAGAAACTTGACGAGGCAAAAGCCAAAGAAGAGACCCTAGCGCCACAAATTAAGGCTCGCGAAGATGCTCTGGCTGCTGCTAAAGTATATGAAGAACAGCGCGTTCAATTAGAAAAAGAAGTGGCGCTTGCCCAAATAAATCAACAGGAAAAGCTCAGCTTTTTTCAAGCAGCAGATAAAGAAGTGGAAGCTGCTAACACTAAAATTAAAGGTGCGGGTTTTCGAGTTACTCAAATAGCGACCCAGCTCGCACAGTCTTCGCCGGGAGGAAAGCGTTTAGAGCAATTGCAGCAAATTGCACCCTTATTGATGGAATTCCAGCTAATTGCCAACCAGGGAAAAACTCAGCAGCAACAGTTGGAGAAATCTCTCGCAGATAAGGAAAGCGATCAACAGAGTTATGTGGAGCTTGCCACTAATTTAGAAGCAGCAGAACTCAGGCTAAAAGAGTGCGGCCGCGAGTTAGAAGCGGCCCAAACCGCTAATGCGGAAGCGGCACGTTTAGAGAGTGTTGCTGCTATCAGAATGTCGCTGAATTCTGGCGATACTTGCCCGGTGTGCGGAGGGGTGCATCCGGAGAGCGATATCCTCCCTCCTTTGCCGAATTCTAATATTGTCGATGTCGCTGCTTTGCGGCAGAAATTGGCGGCTGCAAATCAGGTTTTTCAAGCTGCTCAAAGCTCGGCGGCTGAGGGAAAAAGTGCAGTTTCAGCCTGCCTGCAAAAAGAGTCGGAAATTGCTCAAATGCTGGAATTAACCGCGAATAGACTTGCCGAATTGCAGCAGCATATCACTCAAGTTCTGGAAGATTCTCAGTGGGAAGTGTTGCAGTTGCACCAGGATCTGGCAATACTTAAAGAGAGCGATCGCCAATACCGCGAAACCGAGCAGCAGTTCCAACTGGCATCATTGGAATATGAAAAATTTCAGGAAAGAGTTAATTTTGCTGGGGCGACTCAAGCAGCTAAACAGCAAGAATATCAAGATGCGAGCGCCGAATTAGACCGCAGGCAGCAGCAGTTGCAAATTTGTGTAAATGCGCTATATGAAATTACCGAATATGAACCTTATCCTAATTTAGTAAAAGCCTTAGAAGAAGACAAGCAAGCCTTGGCAAATCTGCTGAAAGTTGCCGAAAAATCATATCAAACTGCTCAAAATACGGTTATTCAAGCAGCAGAGAGAGAGCAACAAGCTGGAGAGTTTTTTGGACAAGCCCAGGCCCATAAACACCAGCTAAACCTCGATTGGTCAGCAAAATTAACAGCGGCTGATTTCACAGAAGAGACATTTTTAGCAGCGGTTGCGACAGTTAAGCAACAATCGGAATGGGAAAATGCTATTCGCTCTCACCGCGAAGCCAAAATTCAGTTAGAGACGCGGGCGAAAGATTTGAGCGAGGCGATCGCAGGCAGAACTACCGATGAGAATAATTTAGCACAAGTGCGATCGGCAAAACATACCGCCCAAGAAAACCTCAAACAAGCCAACAACAACCGCGCCGAACTTTTAGCTTGGATTCAAGTAGCAGCGCAAAATCTCGAACAAGCCGAAAGACTGTCACAGCAAATCACAAATTTCACAGAACAAGAGCAAACTTATCACACCTTAGCGCAGAATCTCAAATCAAACGAATTTCAATCCTATATTTTAGAACATTTAGAAGCAGAATTAGTGGGCAGCGCCACATTGATTTTGCAAGAATTAACCGAAAATCGGTACAAACTAAGAAACCAAGACGGCGAATACTGGGTAGCAGATAATTGGAACGGCGGCGAAGCTAGACGAGTCCGCACTCTTTCCGGCGGCGAAACCTTTGCCACTTCCTTATCAATGGCTTTAGCTTTGTCAGAGAAACTGTCTCAAGGAGCTCACTTGGGCAGCTTGTTTCTGGATGAAGGATTTGGTACTTTAGATACCGACACTCTCGAAAGCGTTACTCAAATTTTAGAATCTTTGCGGCAGCGAGAAAGGCTGATTGGAGTCATTACCCACGTTCGAGAATTGGGAGAAAGATTGCCCGCACAAGTTAAAGTGTTTAAGTCGCCGCAAGGTTCTAAAATAGAAGTTGAAAGAGTTTAATTATAATATAATAAGACTTAGGCAAAAAGTAGTGTGACTCGCTTTGTAGCGCTATCGCTGCACAGTCCGCATCCTAACAAATATATGTTATGTATGGTGTGCACGGCAGTTAACTAAGCTGTTTTTGGATCTACTAGTAAAACCGTTTTTAAAATCATGTCAGCCAAAGATATCTTTCACAACACAGTACGTTCGGCTTTGGAGAAAGATGGATGGACTATTACTCACGATTCTCTGTTTCTCAAAGTAACTTCTAAAGTAAAAATTAAGATAGATTTGGGAGCAGAAAAATTACTTGCTGCCGAAAAGGGGATTCACAAAATAGCAGTAGAAGTAAAAAGTTTTTTGGGGTTGTCGGCGCTGTCAGAATTCCATACGGCTGTTGGTCAATTTCTTAATTATCGAGTAGCCTTAGAAAATATGGAATCAGAACGAGTGCTGTATTTGGCAGTGCCTACAGATATTTATCAAGATTTCTTTACAGACTCGTTTGTTCAAAATGTGTTAGAACGATATCAAATAAAGCTGCTGGTTTTTCATGTGAAGGGACAGGAGATAACATTATGGAAAGATTAGATTATCGCCAGTTAGTTCAGAAAGTCATACATCAACACGCGACAGAGCAGTCTGAGCAAGATGTAGAAACCACTGAAATTGTTTTCGATACGGAACGCGATCGCTATTTATTGTTGTATGTGGGATGGCGGGATGAAGAACGAATTCATGGATGTCCGATTCATGTTGATATCAAAGATGGAAAAATTTGGATTCAGCGGGATTTTACGGAAGCAGGAATTGCCAATCAGTTTCTAGAATTTGGAGTCCCTCAAACAGATATTGTTTTGGGATTTCGAGCGCCTTATGTGCGGCAATTTACTGGATTTGCGATAGCGTAAATCCTTAAATAATTTCCCAACCAACAAAATACCCAGAACCCTGAATCCTCCAAATCGGGGTTCTAATATGTAAGTTTTCTCAATCTACTTCACACCCCACGAAACAAATATTATATGAAAAATTACCCGACTCGAATGCAATCGGTACAGTCGCCAATAATTCCAGTAGTTGGCGAACTGATCCGCCAAAATCCGGGAACGATCTCCTTAGGACAAGGTGTAGTTTACTACAATCCGCCACAAGAATCCTTTGAAAAAATCCCCGAATTCTTGGCAACTCCCGACAATCACAAATACAAAGCCGTCGAAGGAATTCCACAATTACATGAGGCTATCGCAGCCAAACTCAAAACAGATAACAACATAGAAATTAACAGCCAAAACTGCATTGTTGTTACCGCCGGCAGCAACATGGGATTTACCAACGCCCTTCTCGCTATTACCTCGGCGGGAGACGAAGTTATTATCCAATCACCTTATTACTTCAACCACGAAATGGCGGCAATTATGGCAAGTTGCCGACCAGTGATAGTAGAAACCGACGCCAACTATCAACTTAATATCGATGCTATAAAAAAAGCAATTACCGACAAAACGCGAGCCATCGTCACCGTTTCACCCAACAACCCAACTGGCGTCGTTTATCCTTCCGAAGCACTCCGCGAAGTTAACGAAATATGCCGCCAGCACAACATCTATCACATCAGTGATGAAGCCTACGAATATTTTACTTATAACGGGGTCAAACACTGTTCGCCCGCCGCTTTTCCCAACAGCAGCGAACATACAATTTCCCTGTTTACCCTCTCCAAAGCCTACGGTTTTGCGAGTTGGCGGATCGGGTATATGGTAATACCAGAACACTTGCTCGTTTCAGTGAGAAAGATTCAAGATACAATCTTAATTTGTCCCCCGGTAATTTCTCAGTATGCAGCCCTGGGAGCCTTGCAAGTTGGTAGAGGTTACTGCGATAATTATGTCAGGGCGATCGCATCTGTGCGGCAACTCGTATTAGACGAACTCAATACCATTCAAAACTTCTGTAAAATTTCCCCGACCGCCGGAGCATTCTACTTTTTCTTGAAAGTTGATACTGAACTCGATACAATGGAATTAGTCGAACAATTAATTCGCGAATATCACGTAGCAGTCCTTCCCGGTACAACCTTCGGTATGGATAGCGGCTGCTATTTGCGGGTTGGTTACGGTGCTTTGGAGAAAGCAACTGCCACCGCAGGTATTAGGAGATTAGTTAAAGGTTTGAAGACAATTTTAAACAAGTAAAATAGGAAAAATTAAAATGGTTGCCACTAACTTGAAAGCAAATACAAATATTCAAGATACCTCTGCGGCAAAACTGGCAGACTTGCGCGATTTGATGGCAGATTACGACTTAGATTGCTATTTCATCCCAGCGGTTGACGAACACTTAAATTTATCAGTTCCAGCAGCCAAGCAACGGCGTGCTTGGATTTGCGGTTTTACGGGTTCCGCCGGCGATTTGTTGGTTGGTAAAGATTCCGCTTGGTTGTTTGTGGATTCCCGCTACTACGAACAAGCAGAATTGCAAGTAAATCCTGGACTCATCGAAATATCGAAACTCGGCTTAGAAGGAAATTTAACCGCGATTGAAACTTTAGAAAAACTGGCTGTAGAAGCGGCACAAAAATCAACGAAAGTTCGCCTGGGTTTTGACCCGTTTACCCTAGGGACAGAGCAATATCAAAATTGGGTGAAAAAATTTGCAGCGGCGGAGATTGAACTCATACCAATCCCGGAGAATTTGACAGACAAAGTGCGATCGCAAACTCCTTGGCAAACAGCAGAGACTTTACCCGCGATTGATGCAGAGCCCATATTTAGCTTACCTGTATCCCTGACAGGAGAAACCGCCGCCGAAAAATTAGCCAGAGTCAGGGAAGCGATGCAACTCGCCAATATCGATGTGCTTCCGATTACCAACCTGAATCAAATAGCGTGGCTGTTCAATCTCCGAGGCTCGGATATTCCCCACATTCCCATTTTCATATCCTATGCCATTGTCACCACAGATTCAGCGTTTTTGTTTACAAATACCGAACGAATTCCACTAGAAATCAAGCAAGAATTGCGGGCGGATGTAACTTTGCTTCCCTACGCAGACTATCCGCATACATTAGAAAATTGCGTAAATTTGCCAAATAAAGTTCGGGTACTTTTAGACCCAAAACACAGCACAGCAGGCACGTACCAGTTACTCTTAAACCAGCAAGAAGCGCAGTTCTACAACATCGAAATAATTTTTGAGGCACATCCGGTAGAAGGGATGAAAGCTCGCAAAAATTCCGTAGAAATCGAGCAAATGAAATCAGCCAATTTCAAAGCAAGTCGAGCGAAAACTTTGACTTTAAAGTGGTTGACAGACCAGCTAAAAAATGGTAAGGTAGTGACAGAGTTTGATGTCAAAGAAACTATCGAAAGATTTTACCAGCAAGAAACAGATTTTCAGACTTTAACTTTTAGAACGATCGCCGGTGCGGGAGCCAATAGCTCGATCGTACATTACGGAACCCCCAGCCCTGAAATAACGTTAAAACCGGGGGAATTGCTGTTATTGGACTCAGGAGCGCAATATTTAGCAGGTACAACCGACGATACGAGAACAGTAAGTATCGGAGAACCGACGGCGCTACAAATAGAACACTACACAACAGTGTTAATCGCGCACATCAACTGTGCAATGCAGCAATTCCCTAAAGGAACAACGGGAGCGCAATTAGATGCGATCGCCCGTGCGGTATTATGGCAAGAACAGCTAGACTACGGACACGGTACAGGGCACGGAGTCGGCGCGTTTTTAGCCGGTCACGAAGGACCCAACGGCATCAGCAAATCTGTGCAGTATCCCCTGGAAGCCGGCATGGTAACCAGCATCGAACCGGGATATTACGAACCGGGATGGGGCGGAATTCGCATCGAAAATCTCTATGTTGTCAGGGAAATGCCATCCAAAAACAGTACGGTTTGGTACGGATTTGAACCGCTGACGTATATTCCGTTTGAGGGCAAATTAATAAATGTCGATCGGCTGTCAAAGACTCAATTAGAATGGTTGAACAACTATCACGCTTCGGTAGTCGAGAAACTCGAACCCGTACTTGATGCACCAACAATTGAATGGTTGAAAAACGCCTGCGCTGCGTTAGGTAAAGCCTTGTAATTTGTCGCACATTTAACTTGTGCACCTATTTTTCGGGAAACTCATGTGGGGTGGGCACGCTAACCCGCCCCAAAGGTACAAAATAGCACATATCAGATAGGGACACGGCACTGCCCATTAGTGTCAACTTAAGACTGAAATCCTTGATAAATATCGGTTTTACCTGAGTCTAGATCCCCCTAAATCCCCCTTAAGAAGGGGGACTTTGAGAAGACTCTTGTCCCCCCCTTATTAAGGGGGGTTAGGGGGGATCTAGACTCCGATACAAACAAGAGAGACGGTCGGTTTGACGTTAAGTTGACACCAATAGGCAGTGCCGTGTCCCTACTGTATGTAATCCGATATTTAATCAGATTGAAAACTGCTATAAAGCTGGTGACAGGATTTGAACCTGCGACAGGCTGATTACAAATCAGCTACTCTACCAACTGAGTTACACCAGCAGTGAAACTTAATATAGCAAACTTATAGCCATTAGCGCAACCCCCCCAGCCAATTTTTTTTTCAAATTCGCCCAAAACCCCTCGGGGCAAGGGCAAAACCGGAATTATACTCGTCTAGCTAAATCCCGCCGTCCTCTTTTAGAGGAGTTTGGCAGGACTTACGCACCCCGATCTGAAAAACCCGGTTTCTTCCTATATTTCTCGTTACTCAAGCCCAATTTTCGTAGAAACCGGGTTTCTAGCCTCAAAATCTCAAATCTCAAATCGGGAGAATCTAGCCTAGAATATGATTCTCACCGACAAAAAAACTGGCAAAATAGTAACAATTAAACCTCAGAACCGATTATTTGATTCATCCAGTTATCTGTAACAAGAAATCCAAAGCTCCACCTGTTAGCTTGTGTATTATTAACTATACAATGCCAGAATAAATCGTCTCGCTCTTTCTCTATTTTGAAGAATCTTACTAACTTAGGTTTATCTTTGAGAGTCACTAATTCTTTAGTAGTAGGATTCATGTAGCGGAAGAAGCATTCACCTACCAATTCCGATTCAGGAGAATCGAAATCTATAATGTACATTCTCCAGCCTGGTTGTTCTTCATTTGTGTGCCACAACCTGTAACCTTTGGGAGGATACCATAAACTGCCTGAAAACTTAACTTCAGTTCCAAAAAATTTACTGAGTAGCCCGATCAGCCTCAGCTTGTGCATAAAGTAAGTTTCATAGAGCGGATGCTCTACATGAAGATCCAAGTTAATTAAATGAAATTGTCGCATCATGTACTCATGTTCAGGTAAGGGCGTATCCTCACTCAAATATGGCTTCATAATTTCATCATATTGACGCTGAAATTCTGGTGAAGTTGGCGAAACAGACGCGAAATTGAAATCATCTTCTCGAAAGCTGCTTTCATAGAGGTTGATGTCTACTGTGTTTGGCTTGATTTTAAGATGCTCAACCTGTTGAGCGATTTCTTCAAACTTTGGAATCTCAGAAAATTGAAACTCATAGTGGTAGGTGCCGATTTGTCGGGGTATAACATCACTAACTTTATTCAACGAACTTGTCTGAGGTTTTCCTTGCTCATCAGCATTCGCTGCCTGTATATCTTTCTGAGTAAAGCTGTAGCCGTACTTTTTTCCCAGCTTGATAATTTCCTTAATAGTAGTGACTACTCTAACTTCTTCTTGTAGGTGGGAATTATTAAAAAATTCTTGATAGAACTCTTGAAAAGCTTCTTTTGACATAGTTTTATCTGACAATTTAGTGCATCAATCTTGCTAAAAGGCTAACTGAATAAGCTAGCCTGCTCTTTTCTCCCAGTCTGCATTTCCTGCTACTGAGACATTTTGTACTTTGGCGGCGGATCTAATAGCAGAGGTGAAGGAATGCGATCGGGATAAGCTAAACGCAAAAAGTGCATTCCAATCCCAGCCAATCCCAGCATTAGACCGGGATATACATCAGTACCGCCAGACCCGCAAATCCAACGACGAGCCTTTTCAAAATTGCGCCACTGAGCCTGTGCTTGCCCGTTGGCTTCCATCTGTAAATAAGGTTCGTCTCTCAACTTGGCAAACCGCAGGAATACCTCGGCGTTACCTGTTTTTCCATGACACAGAGAATCATTTCCCACCTTGTCGAAATTACGCAAGGTTGCATTTAAAGCCCTGTAAGCATCGCGCAAAATATCATCGTCAGTTTTCCCTAAAACTGCCCAACTCGAAATACGACTTAAACCAATTCCTGCAGCACCGTTGCACCAAGCGTTAGCAAAATGGGGTTCGTTAGTATTGACTGTCATCACTGATGTTCGCAAGTCATACCAATCGCGCTCATCTGAGTCAAATTTGGTGGTTTCATAAGCAAAAGCTTGACGACCAGCCGCAATATATTCAGATTGATTAGTATAACAACCAAGCGAAATTAGCGCCCAACCAATTCCGCCTGCACCGTGAGAAAAGCCAGTCAAATTCCCTTGCACTAACTCCGGTGGATGGTGAGGCCAACTGAGGGTATTGTTGTCACAAGTTGCGTGTTGTAGTAAGTGTTGAGCGCACAGATGAGCGCAATCAATGCCTTTACCGGAAGTAGCCTCTGCTAAACTCAGCATCACCGGAATAATCCCAGCAACGCCTAGCAGAACATCGAAGTACAAATCTTGACTAATCCGTGGAATTAACTCATCACTCAAATTAACAGCTAAATCGAGCAATTCCGGTTTATTCCAGAGTTGAGCTAAGTGGATTAACAAATAAATCAACCCAGTGGCCCCCTGGTATGCTCCAATCATTTGATTATTGCGTTGCTCTATAGAGTACGCCAATGCTCTTTCTGCTACTTGACGAAATTCTGGCTGCGGCTCAATCGCATCGAGGTAAGCGAAAAATAGGCAGATTCCCGCCGAACCTTCGTACAAGTCGCCCCTGATATCCACAAAGCGTTTTCCCAGACCTGTATATTCATAAGTTTTCCAGGGAGCCTTGCTAGAGGGAGGTTGGAGCAGTTCGCACAATTGCCAGCCTATTTGCTGGGCATAATTAACGGCTGATGCGATGAAATACGGGCTATTAATTTCGTCAGTGGATAAGCTGGCATAGATGTACTGGTTTTGTCGAATTCGGTTTTCTGTAGATAATTTCTGAATTCGTGCGATCGCATTATCCAGCGGCGAAATCTCCAGAATATCTGGCAAAGACCGTTGGTAGTTATAAACTAACTCATTGCTGCCAGCACGGGCGGTAAAGATCGGGACATCTAGTTGCCACATCGCTGCTAGTTCTAGTTCGGCTAGCTGACCCTGCTTATCCCACTGTCGTCGATGTTCCATTAAACTGTTGAACCGCAAATCCACTTCCAGTGGCTGGGCGAGACATTGGGGGTGTCGAACCGAAATAATTAACTTAGTATACGCTTCTGTCCCCCAGTTGATAAAGCGTACTGATGAAGAGGCGAATAAGTCTTGAAGCAGCATTATTACCTTAGTGGGGTTTTCTTGAAACCAGCTATAAACTCGGTTAAACCCATCTACAATACAGTTTTTATAATCCTGCGGATTGACTAGCTGACCCTTGTAATAGATGCGATTTGTCGCTTCTACCTCAACGCGAACGTCCGTTTGATATTCAACAGCTTGAGCTAATGACATACGGCGATTGTTAATTCGGGGTACAGCATAGGGTAGCTCGTAAGATTCGCCCCCGCTGTAGCCGCCAATCTTCATCTGATTGCTGGCATCGCCTGTATTGGCACGAGGCCATTCCAACATAGCAGTTTTAAACACCGAATCAAATACGGTATCTGACAGTTTATCTCTGTCGTGCGGCACTACTTCTAATACAGTTTCGCAGTCGCAGATAAAGGCGTTGCCATCAGCTACGAGAATATTTTCCTGATGGAGATCTCCACCGCCCAGGATGTAGAATATGGCTAAATAGCCCCCAAGCTGACGGTAAAACTTCTCGATCTCCTGTTCGCTTTGGACGCGGTTTCTACCAGAGGGAATAAACTCTGCGTAACCATAGCCATCTTTGCAAAGAACTTGATAACTGGCAAACTCAATAACTTTATCCCTCGTCAAATTTTCCAGCAAACCTTGCAGCGCTACTTCCGATTGAATGCAGCGAGGCTTGTAAACGATTGTAGCTGGTTCTGAATTGTCCAGCTCTAATTCAACGATGACTACGGTTGTGCCGCCAGCATGACTGTCAGATTTACCCAACTTGAAGGATTTGATTTGCGAAATTTGTTTGCCGTTAAAGAAAGTACGGCTGATTTCATCTCTGTCGCTCGTCAAACGTTGTATCAGTTGTTCGCCAATGGTGCATAAGAAATCGGTTACTTGAGCTAACCAACGTCCGAGGACGGGAAACTTGCAATAAAAGGAGTGATAATCTTGCTGGTTATCAAAGGCTTGTTCAAGGTAAGCTACATAGGCATCAGTATCGTTGGTTGATTTGGCGATTTTGTTTTTGGAGCAGTAAACATTGATATCTGCTTCCAGCGCCCAAGTTAAGCACATTTCAAAGCGATTGAGCAGGTGAAGCTGAATATCTGTCAATACTTGCGGAGCAATTCTATAGTTGTCTGCCGATACATTGATAGCATCGCATACGGGTTGCAATCTGTTCTGGAGTAACCGTAAAAATGGTTCGCAAACTTTGGCAAAGTTCCCGTAGTAAATTTCTGGTTCGTACCAGCGACTTACGGAAAACTTCTCTTGAGGTAAGTTTATGGTTTCCAGTGCCTCTTGATAGATTTTTAACCAGTGAAGGTGAATTTTTTTAAACTCTAGCTTGTCTGCCTCTGACAAGTTTGCCAAATTTATCTCATATAATTTATAATCAATTAATAGTTTTTTGATGTCTTCCAGTATCGATGTATTAACGCTTCCTTCTTCATAAGACTCTTTGACTGGCTGCACTGCTAATTTCCCAGCCAGTTTATTGATGTTCCAAGTATCCAAAGGACTGAGCGGTGTAGTGCAGGCTTCCCGTGCATTTCTGGCAACTAAGTTTTGGACAATGAGAGTGCGTTCGGACAGGTTACTGGCGCGGCAAGCCATGTCAATGAGAAGAGAATTATGGAGCATAGCTAAAAAGTTACTGCAATTAAGTTAGCCTGTAGAACCTGGATGAAAAGTATTTTTTTAGCTTTAATCAACCCAGTAATGACACGGCGATACAGGTATCTTGGTACTAACGCAGAATGTTGAAAGAGCCGTGGCCCTACACTGCTCATCCGGCGCAAGCTGCCATAGAAACCAGGCTAGGGACACAATATACAATGCAGCGCTAGCCTGGAGATAGTCTTTTAGGCCCGATGGGCTGCTAAATTACTTTGTCGTAGCGTCACAGATTAGGGTTACATATCCAAAGCTACAGGTCGTTACGCAAGCGACTATGTTTAGTTCTCCCAAAGCATCGTCGAACAACTCGAACAAGGATTCATCCTGTTTTTCCACCGATGTGGGTACCACGAGTTCGATATCGGCAGGAACGCCAAAAGCTTCGGGATTTTCTAACAGTTCGCTGCGGAATTCCGCATCGAACGAGGCTTGCTGTAATAGCTGCTCTAGGTAATTGACAGAGGGTTTTTCAAGGAGAGTAACAGACATGGAAATAACTCCAATTGTAACTAAATGGGTTTGGTCAGTCGGATCGAAGAATCAAAGAACACCAATTCAGTAAATAGCCGTTGAGAACGACTACTGAAGAATTGATTCTAGGCAACAATTTGGGACAATTGAGGATGCTCGCCAGATTTGGGCAGCCCTAAGTTTTTTTGTCCCTATCCCAGACAAAAACTTATTTTGTCTCGAGGGTCAACTTAAAATTGCCCTTGTCTTCGATAGCCTTGAGTTCATCAAGGGCTGCCGTCATATTTTCTGAATTGTTTTGCCAATCCACCAGAGCTTGTTCCTCTGCTGTCAGCCCACCCTGAGCCAGAATAGATTCCAACCATCCCTTTATACCATCTGCACTTGCATCGCTCAACGCAGTAATACCATTTTTATAAAGTTGTGATAGACTTATATAAAAAGTAAAGGAGAACATTAAAATGTCTGGCCGTCCTCATATAACGATTGCCGAATCTGTAGAAGTATTGCTAGAGATTAGGAAACAACAAAAAAGAATTTT
>NZ_JANMZH010000697.1:0-1014 GCF_031383065.1 Microcoleus sp. OTE_8_concoct_300
CAACAACGGCAAGTCTCGATCAAAATCAGCAAGGTAGAGACTTTTTGCGTGAGTTTTTTGGCCGGGATAATTTTGCCTTCATCACAGGGCAACAAATCCCACCAACTTTTGGAGCGCGATTCCATCTTTCTTCGTATCAAAGTGCGTTTGCTCAGTTTGCCAGACTCGGAAAGCCTATCCCACCAGATCCATTTCAGCCAATGGAGCCACCAGACCCAACTTCCACCGAAGTTACGAATGCCATGTCCAACTTGGCTAAAGGCTTGGGGCAGTCTAGGCCAGGACTAGCTCCCGAGCGGAAACTTGGTGAAGCTCTAGCTACCATAGGTGCTGCTGATGCTCTGCGGGATGCTTGTGTGGCTGTTAATGGCAGTGTTCGGGCGACGAACGTGCAAGCCTTAAGCGATCAGCTTTTCCCTGGTGCTAGAGGCACAGATTTTGTATCTGATGCAATGCGGGGATTGCTTCTGGGGTTGGGAATGTCTCAAGGAGTGAGTACGGGGCGATCGCCCCAACCCGTGCGCGGTCATTTATTCTTCCGCAATTTACAAAACTTATGGGCTTGCTGTAACCCTAACTGTACCGATTCAGTAGTCGATCGAAATATCAGGAATAATGACTCAAATCCTCCGACTGTTGGGGCAATTCATGCCACTCATCGCCTTAGCTGCTTCTGTGGTTCTCGTGTTTTGGACTTAATTATTTGTGAAGTGTGTGGAGAGGTTTTTCTTGGCGGCTACAACAAAACTACTCAACGAATAGGAAACACAAATGTAGAAATTCTTACACCAGATCAACCCGATTTAGAGGGAATCCCTGACCGTATTACTCTCAATCAACGCTACGGAAATTATAGAGTTTTTTGGCCTTTGCCTGGAGAGACACCTGTTTGGGATACGCAGCCACAAGACCGAGAATGGACGCTTGATAAAATAAAACGCCGATGGGTTTGTGCCAAGTTAAATCGAACTACAGGCGCACTTACGCAGAATAGCACTCAACCACAAGTAGATG
>NZ_JANMZH010000069.1:0-3033 GCF_031383065.1 Microcoleus sp. OTE_8_concoct_300
CCCAATCCCCAATCCCCAATCCCCAATCGAATAATCCCCAATCCCCAAACCCCAATCCCCAATCGAATAATCCCCAATCGAAAATCTAAAATCTAAAATCTAAAATAGAATAATCCCCAATCGAAAATCTAAAATCTAAAATCTAAAATCGAATTATGGATATTGTTGAAAGCGTCAAAATGGCTGTTACAACTTTGATGGCAAACAAGCTTCGCAGCAGCTTGACGATGTTAGGAATTATCATCGGGAATGCTTCGGTAATTTCTATGATCGGTATCGGCGAAGGAGCTCAAACATTTATCGAGGGACAAGTTAACTCTCTGGGTTCAAACTTGCTATTTATTATTCCCGGAAGTCCTGAAGCGCAAACCCGCCCGGTGATTCCGCCCCAGACTTTAGTAGTGGAAGATGCAGAGGCGATCGCATCTCAAGTACCTTCTGTCGAAGAAGTCGCACCAACTCTCAATGATAGTCAACTCGTTACTTACCGCAATAAAAACGTTTCGTCTTCCATTGTGGGAACTACTCCCGAATTTCTGACAGTCAGAAGCTTTGATGTTGGTCAAGGTCGATTTTTAAGCAAATTAGATTTAGAAAGACAAGAAAATGTAGTAGCTTTAGGTTCAGAAGCAGCAGAACAATTGTTTGGTAATACACAGCCAATTGGTCAATACATCCGCATCAAAAACTCGAGTTTTCAAGTAATAGGAGTCATGCAGGCGAAAGGTTCCAGCTTTGGCGACAATCAAGATATGAATGTTTATTTGCCGCTGACAACAATGGCAAATCGGATCGTAGGTCGCTCGTCTCCCTACGGTACAAAAGTAACATTTATTTCGGTTTCCATTAAAGATGAAACTATGATGCAAGCGGCCCAATTTCAAATAGAAAACCTACTCAGGTTGCGTCACAAAATTACTAAGGAGGATGATTTTACTGTTCGCAACCAGAAAGATTTAATGAAGACTTTGGGCAGTATTACTGGTGCTTTGACGTTGATGTTGGCTTTCGTGGCGGCAATTTCGCTGTTTGTCGGCGGCATCGGGATTATGAATATCATGCTGGTTTCTGTTACCGAACGCACGAAGGAAATTGGGCTGAGAAAGGCGATCGGAGCTTCTCAGCAAGATATTCTAATTCAGTTTATGATTGAGTCTGTGATTTTGTCAGCGGCAGGCGGGGCGATCGGCACTGGATTCGGTATCGGCGGCGTGCTTATAGTAGCTGCTTTTACTCCCCTGCAAGCTAGCGTTTCCCCAGTGGCGATCGCACTTGCAGTCGGTGTTTCGGGCAGCATCGGCTTATTCTTCGGCATTGTGCCCGCAAAACAAGCGGCTAAACTCGACCCGATCGTCGCATTGAGAAGTGCTTAATTAGTTTGTTGACGGTTGACGGTTGACGGTTGACGGTTGACGGTTGACTGTTGACGGTTGACTGTTGACTGTTGACTGTTGACTGTTATAAAAATAACTCATAATTAATAACTCATAACAAAGTATGAATTTTATTGAAAGCGTGAAAATGGCAGGCCAAACGCTACTAGCCAACAAAACTCGCAGCAGTTTAACAATGATCGGGATGATTGTCGGCAATGCCTCCGTAATTGCAATGATTGGCATTGGAGAAGGAGCTCAAAAATTTGTAGCAGGAGAAGTTCAAGCCCTCGGTACAAACGTATTAATCGTGATGCCGGGAGTTCCCAAGGCGAGGCGAAGTTCGATCGCAAATGCGCCTCAAACACTGATAGTAGAAGACGCAAAGGCGATCGCTACTCAAGTCCCCTCCGTTCAAGGCGTGTCAGCAGAACTTAACAGTTCAGAGATTGTTCGCTACAGCAACAAAAATGTTTCGGCTCTAATTTTTGGCACGATTCCAGAATTTCTAGAAGTCAGAAGCTTTGAAATGGCAAAAGGGCGGTTTTTGACGGAACTCGATGTTAAGCAAAGTAACCAAGTTGTGGTTCTCGGTTCAGAATTAGCGGAGAAACTTTTTGGCAATACAAATCCCTTGGGCGAACAGGTGCGTATCCAAAATGTCAGCGTCAAAGTAATTGGAGTATTGGCTCCCAAAGGCACATCTTTTGGTACGAATTACGATAACTCGGCCGCTGTGCCGATCGCCACAATGGCCAATCGCATAGTCGGGCGCAAATCTCCCTACGGTTTAGCTGTCACGTCGATATTTATTTCGATTAAAGATGAATTACAAATGGACGCGGCGCAATTTCAGGTAGAAAACTTGCTGAGACTGCGGCACAAAATTACTACCGAAGATGATTTTACTGTCAGAAATCAAAAAGATTTAATGGCAAGAATGGGGGCAATTTCTGGCGCTTTGACTCTTCTGTTAACTGCTGTTGCCAGCATTTCCCTATTAGTCGGCGGCATTGGGATTATGAACATTATGCTGGTGTCCGTCAGCGAACGCACTCAGGAAATCGGGCTCAGAAAGGCGATCGGCGCATCCCAACAAGATATCTTATTTCAATTTATTGTCGAAGCTGTAATTTTATCCGCTGCCGGAGGGATAGTCGGTACTTGCGTCGGTGTCGGCGGTATCTTGCTTGTAGGTAATTTCACGCCCTTGCAAGCTAGTATTTCGCCCGTGGCGATCGCCCTTGCTGTCAGCGTGTCCGGCACAGTGGGTCTCTTCTTCGGCGTCGTCCCCGCCCGCCAAGCCGCCAAACTCGACCCGATCGCAGCTTTGAGAAGCGCTTAATCAATATCTACTTATTATGCCGAGCGAAAATATATTTATATAAATCTTAAAAAAACTTGTTTTCTTGTAAAACTTTAACAAAGTAGCAGTATTTTAGGAAGTTTTAATGAATGTGTTTTTACGCAGCTTCACAGCGCAAAAAATCCTAAAAAATCCCTTAAATAGTAAAGATTTAATAAAGTTATGCTGCCGAGTTTACTTTCCAACCAGAAAGTTTAATAATATTAAATCCGGCGTAAACAGACCTAAGCATCTACAGACGTTACGAAAGCTTTGCGATTTAATCAAAAGATTCAATAAATAAACATGGCATCC
>NZ_JANMZH010000720.1:0-12971 GCF_031383065.1 Microcoleus sp. OTE_8_concoct_300
GTTAAAGGCGAATACAAAACGTCGAACGTCGTTAGTATATCCAAGGCGGTAACAAGCATTCATCGGGGGAGAATTCCTCCCCCCCCATCCAATGTAAAGCCGTCCTAAAAGGACGGGGTTTCAAACCCATATTTCTGATGAGTATTGACCAATTAAACACAGACTACGGCATAGCCGGACACCTCACCTTCGCCACCGGAAACGGTGGTTTCCCCATGATTCACATCGACAACGGTCAAGCCAAAGCCTTAATTTCTGTGTATGCCGGTCAAGTGCTATCTTTTCAACCAGCCACCGAAACCACAGACTTGATGTTCGTCAGCGAAAAAGCCTACTATGCCGAAGGGAAAGCCATCAAAGGCGGTATACCCATCTGTTGGCCCTGGTTTGGCCCAGATCCCGAAGGCTTGGGGCGTCCGAGTCATGGGTTTGTGCGGACTCGCCTCTGGAATGTGCTAGAAACAGCCACAACCCCAGACGGCGCCACCAAAGTCACTCTAGGACTCAAGGATACCGATGAAACTAGAGCAATTTGGCCCCAATCCTTTGAACTGGCGATCGAGATTACGATCGGCACCACTCTCACTGTAGAATTAATCACCCGCAATCTAGGCGATCAAGCATTTCCCCTCACCCAAGCTTTGCACACCTATTTCCAAGTCGGCGATATCAACCGCGTGCAGGTTTTAGGTTTAGAAAATAGCCAGTATCTTGATAAAGTTGATGGTGGTGTCGAAAAAACTCAAGTGGGTGCAGTGGTAGTAACAGGTGAAGTCGATCGCATTTATCTTGATATTACTAATGAATTAGTCATTGACGATAGCGCCCTCAATCGCCGTATTCGCATTAAATCCTCGGGTAGTAAATCCGTCGTAGTGTGGAATCCCTGGGTGACAATTTCGGCAAATATGGCCGACCTTGATGATGCAGATTATGAGCGTTTACTCTGCGTAGAAACGACCAATGCAGCTACAGATATTGTGGAAGTTCCCGCTCATGGTGAGTTCCGCTTGCAGGCAATTTACAGCGTTGAACCCCGCTAAGGAATCACAGCTTAATCTCAGCGGTGATGGGTCAAAAATTCCCCGTAAGCTGTTCCACATTTCAATTGGATAGTTGGGGCGTTGCTCAAAGCAACGAGCCAAAAGACTTTGATTGTTTCCTTACATACAATTTAAATGCCGGTTAGCTTATTGGATTCAAAAATTCTGTCACCGTAATGACTAATAATACCGCATCCGAGATTTCTCCCCTCTTTATTTCTTAGTCCGCGAAGGACATAAAGGCGAAGTGAGCGTCGAACCCTCGATCCGCGCACGAAAGTTGGTACGATCGGTTCAACCGCCGACTCCGATCTTTCTATAGGGGTTCTCAAGCGTGGTGAGGTATGGGGGCGAGTCCTATGCCTATGCCCTATGCCCTATGCCCGCGAGAGCACCTCATGTTACTGAGAAAGGCTATACTTACCATCAATATACTATGCAAAACTTCAACTGGACAAAACTTCAAAATGGCTCAGACATTCGCGGTATCGCCCTTGAAGGCGTTCCCAATGAAAAAGTCAACCTCACCCCAGACATTGCGACAATCTTAGGTAAATCCTTTGTCAGTTGGCTGGTGCAAAAAGTCAACAAACCCGCCCCAGAATTAACGATCGCGATCGGGCGTGACAGTCGCCTATCAGGGCCAACCTTAACGCAAGCAGTCATGGAGGGAATCGCCTCAGTTGGTGCCACCGTGTACGACTTTGAAATGGCCTCAACCCCCGCCATGTTTATGAGTACGATTACCCCTGGTTTTGATTGCGACGGCGCGATTATGCTCACTGCTAGCCATTTGCCCTTTAATCGCAACGGCTTAAAGTTTTTTACCGCCAAAGGTGGGTTACAAAAACAGGATATTACAGATATCTTAGCACTAGCCCAAAGCAATAACTTTCAGCCAGCCGCCTCGCCCGGTAACATTACAAAGCATGATTTTATCTCTGTTTATGCTAACCAATTTGTCAAAAATATCCGGGAATCAGTCAATCATCCAGATAATTTTGAGGAACCACTAACAGGATTAAAAGTTGTTGTGGATGCCGGCAATGGTGCTGGCGGTTTTTATGTTGATAAAGTCTTAAAACCTTTAGGTGCAGACACTACGGGCAGTCAGTTTTTAGAACCAGATGGTACTTTCCCCAATCATGTGCCAAATCCCGAAGATAAACAGGCAATGCAGTCAATTTGTCAAGCGGTAATTGAACATAAAGCTGATTTTGGGATTATTTTTGATACCGATGTCGATCGCAGTGCGGCCGTCGATCAAGCTGGCAAGGAACTCAATCGCAATCGCTTAATTGCCTTGATTTCTGCGATCGTATTACAAGAACACCCAGGCTCTACCATTGTCACCGATTCTATCACCTCCGATGGCTTGACACAATTCATCGAACAAGATTTAAAAGGGATTCACCATCGCTTTAAACGCGGCTACAAAAATGTGATTGACGAGTCGATTCGCCTCAATAAAGCCGGACAGGAATCATGGCTGGCGATTGAAACCTCGGGACATGGAGCTTTGAAAGAAAATTACTTTCTGGATGATGGCGCTTATTTGGTCAGCAAATTATTGATTGAATTGGCTAAATCAAAGCTAGCCAATCAATCTTTGCCAGATTTAATTGCAAATTTAAAAGAGCCAGAAGAAAGTGCAGAATTTCGGATTAAACTTAGTGGGGATGATTTCCAAGCCCAAGGATATCGCGTTATTGAGCAACTGCAAAAATTTGTCTCAACGCAAGCAGACTGGAAAATCGTTCCCAATAACTACGAAGGTGTGCGAATTTCCTGCACGTCAGCTAGCGAATCCGGCTGGTTTCTGTTACGCTTATCACTCCACGATCCGGTGATGCCTTTGAATATTGAGTCTAATGTTAAGGGTGGTGTTGCTCGCATAGTGGCTCGGCTTTTAGCTTTTTTCCAAACAATAGAACCCCTTGATTTGTCGGCACTATCGAGCTAAGTTCCACTGTCGTCAGACTATTAGTTAACCAAACCTAAGGAGGAATTTAATCATGTGGCTTTTAATCATAAAATGTTCTGCTGAAAGCTGGGATATCCATTCCAAAGCTTTCAAAGCGATCGCTGCCAAATATCCGGCCACGCCTTCCTCTTCCAAAAAGATGAAAGGCGATGGTCAACGCATCATGGAATATCAGCTTGAGAATGTCAACGATGTAGAGGAATTTATGGAAGAATGCTTGACCTTAGATGGTTTCACTGCTACCTTTGAATCCCTATAATTATAGGTGATAAGATTATAGCAATTCTCAATTTTTATCTCATACCATTTTAGAGGAAATTTTAAAATTGGGAATCAATGCTATTTTGCCAAAAACAGGCTACAATAACTAGAGAGTTGGAGGAAGGTTCTCAGAAAATCAACTGCCAAAAAAGAATTGATTTAACAGCAGAGGATTTAAAAATAAGTCTGTTGTGGTGGCGTGAACTATAGCTAATACCAATTGTTAAAAGTTATGCAACAGTAGCACTGATAAAATATAATCCCATCCGCTTAGAGATGAAGAGTGTTTCTGTTGAAACTTGGTTTCTCCTGGATTGGTGGTGGAAACGGTAGTGTGAGCGTCTGGCTCAAACGGGCTTTCATCCCTGCACTACGGGAATTTTTATTATTGTTATCACGTGAAGTTAAGTATTGATTTAAGTTAGTCTCTCATCTCCAAATCTTTGACCAAGCTTTTTACCTACGGCTGTTTATCTCGAATCATTGCGGATTGCTATAGTTAGCTAGCCAGACGGGAAACCCCACACTATACGGTTTCGGTTAGTGTGGGACCAGAGGCGCGTGAGACTCCTGATTTTACCTATTCATGACCTCACAAGCATAGCGGGCGAGGAATGAACAGGTGGATGACGACATCAAATCACAACCAGTATCTTTATGTGATAAATTAATTTTGTTGTTCGATATAATTATTTAATTGCTTGACATAGTGCAGTATTTTCGGGTATTTTCATACTAAATAAATGCGTAAAGGTCGTGACGCAATGAAGACAACATACCAGTATCAGTTTTATCCCGGTACCAATCAAAAATTGACCCTCAACCACTGGTTGAGAATCTGTCGTTATTGGTACAACAGACAGTTGGGTGATCGATTTGATTGGTGGGAAATGAATCGCACTAAGGTGAATGCTTGTCCATTGATTGCTAGTATCTCTGCGCCTCGCGAAAAGCCCAACTATTACTTGCAAAAACAACAATTGCCCGTCATCAAGAAAGACTTGGTAAAAGTCTTCCATAGTGGCGAGCTACTGGACTTTAAACAGGTAGATTCAACAATCCTGCAAGACGTATCTAAGCGAGTAGATAAAGCATTTGAGCGGTTCATAGTAGGTGACAGTAAGGGTGGAAGATCGGGTAAACCCCGATTTAAGACTGAAGCGGATTATCGAACGATGACCTTCTCTATGGCTAAGGACGATTGGATTAAATTGGTTCGCAAGAATTGGATTTACATCCGATTGCCTAAATTGGGTGTCGTAAAAGTTAGGATGCACCGCTCAATTCCCGAGGGATTTACTGTTAAACAAGCTAGTGTAACCAGAAAGGCTGATGGTTGGTTCATTCAATTGATGCTCGAAGACTCTTCTGTTCCCGAGTTCACACCCGACAAAGTTACCCCAAAATGGGACAACTCAATTGGGTTGGATGCAGTGCTTCATGAAGATGTCTATTTGGCAACGTCTTCAGGCGAGAAGCTACCCTCGTTAAAACCGCTTCGTAGAAATCAAGCCAAGTTAGACAGTATTTCAAGAAAACGAAATAAACGGAAGCGCGGCTCTAAAGCCAGACGCAAATTAGCTAAAAAGGAAGCAAAACAACACCAGAAGATAGGTCGTTCTCGCCAAGATTTCCACTATAAGACTGCTCACAAGCTTGTGAGGTCAGCAGCTAAATTCTTTTTTCATGAAGATTTGAACCTAAAGGGCTTAACGAAGCGGAACAAAGTTAAGCAAGATGATACTGGGGTTTACCTTCCAAACGGTCAATCAGCCTTTGCAGGACTAAACAAGTCTTGGCTAGATGCTGCGTTTGGTCAATTTTTTAAGACGCTGGAATACATAGCAGAAAAAGCTGGAGCAGTCGTCATTCCGCAAAAACCGGCTTATACATCAATGGTTCTCAGTTATCGAAATGAAATTATTTTCACCGATTGCGGTATTCGAGACTATTGGGATGAGCAACATTCTTTGATGGTCGATCGTGACGTGAACGCCGCGATCAATTTAAAGAAACTGGGGTTGGACATTTTCCCCAGTATAAAATGCCGTGGCGGGAATCTTTCTATAGTAGGAGCTATAGATGATAGTACCGCGAAGGAAATTTTGCATACCCTTCATCGGGCTGCAAAGACGCCTACACCACTGGTGACAGCTTGTGTTGGTGTAGGAGTATGTCACTTAAAAATATATCAGCGAGACAAAGGTTAAGGACACGTAGTGATGATAATGAGTGTGAGTCGAGGCAACGGCGGGCTAAGTGCGGAAATAGTTACGGGTCTGATTTTGCGGTGGCGGCAGTTGAAAGCAAACAAGCTAACCGCCAGTTCGATCGGGGGAATTGTTGCTGGTATTCTAAGTTTTGCCCTGCCGGTGCAAGCTTTGCAGGTAGTTGTGACGCCGGCAAATCCCCAACTGGGAGATACGCTGTCAGTAATTATTCAGGTTGACGGTAACGGCGGGGAAACTCCACAAGTTTCTCTACAGCAAAAAAACTACCCCGCATTTCCGATCGGCAACAGCCGCTTTCGGGCCCTGCTGCCGACAACGCCGCTAGAGAAACCCGGTGCCCGCCTTCTTCAAGTCGCAGGTGACGGACAAGTGCAGAACTTAAGCGTGCAAGTGCGCGATCGAGATTTTCCCACTCAATCTATCTGGCTACCTCCGGGCAAAGACACCGAAGGTACAGATGCCGAATTCGATCGCGTAGACGCATTTAAAGCACTGGTGACACCCGAAAAATTTTGGGACGGCAAATTGTTGCGCCCCAACTCGGGCGAAATTACCACTATTTACGGAGTTCGCCGATATTATAATGGAGTATTTGCTCAGGACTACTACCACCGTGGCGTCGATTATGCCGGTGCTTACGGTTCCCCTGTAGTAGCACCTGCTGCAGGTCGGGTGTCTCTAGTGGGACGCGAATCCCAAGGGTTCAAAATCCACGGGAACGTCGTTGGTATCGACCACGGTCAGGGAGTAGCAAGTATTTTGATGCACCTCAGCCGGATTGATGTCAAGGAGGGCGATGTCGTGAAAGCCGGTCAAGTAATAGGTGCTTTGGGGTCAACGGGGGCTTCGACAGGCCCTCACCTGCACTGGGGACTTTACGTACACGGGCAGTCCGTCGATCCTGTACCTTGGCGGCTTCAGGGAGTTGAGTAGCAATTTTTGCAGGTTTTGATGAATTTATCAGTCAATTATGGGGTAAGTTTGTGGCTGGGGTGTGCAGATAACTTTATGGGTTATCAGTATTGAGTTAAGATTTTTATAAAAATTCTCAACTCAACTCTCAAAACTCGAATTTCAAGACGCCAGCAATCGCGTCTTTACAAAACTCTATTAATGATGCCGTTGAGTGGGAAGCATATATGAGTATTGAAAAAATTGTTGAACAAGCTTTGCAAGACGGCTATTTAACGCCGTCTATGGAAGCTGAGGTGGGACGGATCTGCAATACGGCTTCGGAATTGTCGATCGAAGAGTACATGGCTCTCGATCGTCTGATGGGAGCTTTGTTGACCGGCGAAGTTGTGGTTCTGCCGCGCAAACAGTTCATCAATGTGATGGAAGAGTTGGTGCTGAGCGATGCGATCGCTAGGGTGGCCGAAATTGAGGCGACGAGCGACCTGAGTCTGGATGTGGGAGATATTGCAGCTTATGCTTTAAATAGGCTGCCACCTCTGTACGCTACGACGGAAGAGGGAGCTCACTTTCAAAGGGCTAGGGCTAAAGAGCAACTTCACGATTTGATTTCCAAAGAAGTTAACGCCGCGATCGCCCGCAACGTGGACAGACCCGACACCCCAAACCCCACAGCTTTGGGCAAGTCTTCGGGAAACGAAGTTCTTTCACAGCTAAGCACTTGGCTGCAAGCTAACGCCACTAATTTTGAGCCGCAGGCTTAGTATTACACCAACAGCTCTATTTTAGTTAAGTCGATCCCGCTCTATTCAGAAAGCGGGATTTTTAGTTTCCGCAGCCCCCAAGATTCATCTCAAGGCATTCGCCAGATGGTCAAAGCCAGAATAGAAAAACAAAAAATTAAAATTTAAGAGTTTTCTTTATTTGTTACCTCAAATAAAAAATTCCTTCTTCCTTCTTCCTTCTTTTTTCTTCCTTCTTCCTGACATCCGTTACATCCGTTACATCCGTTACATCCGTTACCAAATCCGTTGCCGAACTTCCTTCTTCCTTCAAAGGATTAATTGTTGCTGTCAGAAGAGTCAGCCGAGGGGCCGGCGGTAACTTTTGTCTCACGTTTTTCGCGTTTTTTCCGTTCCGCTTGGATGACATCTTGAAGCACTATTCGCGCTTGGGCCATTTTTTCCAAATTGCTGCGGTACAAATCTAAATCTTTGCTAACTTTGTCTTCTGGGAGGTTCAATGCCGCACTGACTTTGGCGATCGCGTTATTTCGCGTTTCTTGGTCTTTTACCAAGTTAGGGTCAGCTTTTTCTAACAGCGAGAACAAACCGATCGCGAACAAGCGGCTGTACTTAAATTGAGCGTTGCTGGCGATCGCCCCTAAAGACGCTTGCAAATCCGCTGTATCTTCAAAGCTGGTCGAGCTATCGAGCCACGAGAGCAACTCTTGCCCGGAAAGTCGCTCCGCCAAGCTTTCCAATCTCTGAGCGTCTTGCTTGTAGCGATCTGGATCTTCCTCTAGGGACTTGCACAAACCGTTAAAAATCGAAACTCTGTCTGCTTCTGGGGCGTACCCGAGCATGAATCGATCAAAAGCTGTCACCACACCCAAAGCATAAATCGGGTCGTATTGAAAATCGGCATTTGCCAAAAGCAAGTGCATTTCTACCATCAACTCTTCTACCACTCGACGGTAAATTGAATTGATCGGTCGAGTGTGAATCGTATAGAAACTTCGCTTAGTATCTGAAACAGTACGGTTCTTGTTCACCTGAGTCTTATAGATAAATAATTTTGCCTTCTTCGGGGGTGCTCACGGGCGTGAGTAAAGTCGGGGGAGTAGATTTGCGCTCTGGCTGACAAAAATTGCTAGTTTTTTTTTAGCGGTGCTGTCGGAAACCGAGGCAAAATTTTATCAAAAAGATTTTACGCGCGATCGGCAGCACCGCTTAATATGTCGCACTACGAGGGCAAAACCGCTTCTAAAAACCTACAGCAATCTGCAAGTCAAACTTAGCGATTTATGTTTAGCCTAGATCAGATGCTCTAAGCTTCCTGATTGCTCAGGTTGGCCTGATCTTCCCAGTTAGAGACTGCTAAAATTAACAGAGGACTTGAAATATTTGGTTTTTTGATGATTAGTTTGTTTTACACTCCCCAGGTATCAGGCGTGGGGATTCTTGGTTCTGGCGACATACCTTAAAACTATCTATCCTTGCGGCAGTTCTTAGACCAAATATCCGTTCAAATGAACCAAATATTGAGCCTAATTTAGTTAGTCCCAGAGGGCTTTATCTCCCCAAGCGTTCGAGAATTACTTCTCACGTTTCCGTAGGGCATACGGTACGTTTTTAACTTCCTTGAATTTACTTTTCTGGTTTTGGCTTACGTTAGTTAGCCTAGCTGTGTTTTTCGTGGTGTTCGCCACCCACTAACCATTATTGTTTTCCGACCAGTCGTTTGAGATTGGTGTCTCATTTGTATCGGCGGTTATTCTACCTGTGGTATAGTATATTGTATTCTATTTTAAATAGAAGGCAATGAAATTTGAAAAATAGATATTGAGGCCACTAAACGATTAAAACAAAAGTCGGCAATCAATTAAAGCCGTCCTATTAAGAAGGGGCTTTTACCCAATTTTCCGATAAATCTTGGTGAACTATGGGCATTTAGTGATGACTAACTGGAACAAAAAAAATATTAAACGCTTGCTTTTCGGAGAATTTTCGGTCAAACGACTTATGCGATCTATAATTTTTATTTACGCATTTCTGTGTTTTTACGGTTTCTTTTTTTCAGAACGGCTAATTTTCCAACATCCCCCATCTAGCCAGAGTGATAGCATGGAAGTTATCAAAGTTAGCTCAGCTAATGGCGTGAAAATTTCTGCTGTTCATTTTCCTAACCCGCCAGCTAAATATACCATACTTTACAGTCACGGGAATGCAGAAAACTTGGACGGGATTTTGTGGCTGCTCAGAGAGATTCGAGATAGCGGGTTTGCTGTGTTTGCCTATGATTATCAAGGTTACGGCACGAGTCAGGGAAATCCTTCTGAGTATAATACTTATCGTGATATTGATGCTGCTTACAATTATTTAACCCAACAGTTGGGAGTATCTGCAAAGCACATTATTCTTTATGGGCGTTCTGTGGGCGGTGGGCCGGCAATTGATTTGGCGTCGCGCCAAAAAGTCGGTGGTTTGGTGGTTGAAAATTCCTTTGTTTCGGCTTTTCGGGTGTTGACGCGGATTCCGATTTTACCCTTTGACAAGTTTGTGAATATTGATAAGATTGGCAAAGTTCGATCGCCTGTTTTGGTGATTCATGGTAAGGCTGATGAGGTGGTGCCGTTTTGGCATGGAGAGCAGTTGTTTGCAGCGGCGAAGCAGCCGAAATTAAATTTTTGGGTTGATGGGGCAGGTCATAATGATTTGATAGATGTGGCGGGCGATCGCTATGCTGCAACTTTGCGAAAATTTGCTAAGCTAGTAGATGAGTCTTCTTGACCACAATTATGAGCAACGGGCTAGAAGCCCGTTCCACAACAAATACACTTACACTTTCTTGTGAGCCGTTGCTCTGAGCAATGCCCCTGAATTAATGTAATGCTCACCTACTTAATTTAACTAGGTCGGTTTGGCGATCGATAAAAGGGTTTTTTCACCACACTAGCCGGATAGTTTTTCCCGCGAATCTCGATTTCTAATTGCTGACCGATTTTCGCTAATTTTGCCGGAACAAGCGCGAGGGCTACTGGTCGATTCAATGTAGGCGATAATGTACCGCTAGTAACTTCTCCTACTGTTTCGCCTTCAAATATTACCGGATAGCCGTGGCGCGCAATGTGCCGCCCCTGCATTTCTAACCCTACCAACCGCTTTGATACTCCACTCGCTTTCTGCTGTTCCAAAACCTCGCGACCAATAAAATCGCCTTTGGTGTCTAGGTGAACTACCCAACCCAATCCAGCCTCTAAAGGCGTGATATTGTCGTCGATATCTTGACCGTAAAGAGCCATTGCTGCTTCTAAACGCAAGGTATCTCTGGCACCCAAACCGCAGGGTACAACGCCAGCATCTAACAATTTTCGCCACAGTTCTTTTCCTACTTCGGCATCCACCATGATTTCAAACCCATCTTCGCCGGTGTAACCTGTTCTGGCGATAAAACTCGGCTGTCCCAACAGATTTGTTTCTAAGTGACCGAATGCCTTAATTGGTGCGAGGTTGTCTTCTACAAAAGGCTGGAGATACTTGAGAGATTCCGGCCCTTGAATTGCAATTAAAACTTTATCTTCGGAGATGTCGGTAAAACAGAGTCCGCTCAATTCTAAGTGAGTGGTGAGCCATGCTTTGTCTGGGATGCGAGTGGCGGCATTGACAATAATTACTGCACGTTCTTCGCTAGTGATAGCGTCGGGTTCTTGGCAGTAGAAAATAATGTCATCTAAGATGCAGCCTTTGGCATTTAGCAAGACTGTATATTGAGCTTGACCGGGTTGCAGGCGGCTCAAGTCTGAGGGTACTAGGGGTTGAAATTTTTCTATTAATTGTTTCCCTCTCAAACAAAATTTTCCCATGTGGGAAATGTCGAACATTCCTGCTTGCTGCCGTACTGCTTGGTGTTCGCTGCTGATGCCTGCGTACTGCACCGCCATCTCCCACCCGGAAAAGGGCACCATTCGGGCTTTGAGTTCTAATGATAGGTCGTACAGAGGCGATCGGGCAAGTTGGCTCGGGCTCTCTGGATTGTTGGGTTCAGTTGACTTTGCCACAGGTAGCGTGTTGGTTGTGGGTAGACTGTTTTGATTTTACGGGAAAATTGGTGTTCGCGGTACAAGTCGCGATCGAAATTAAGGACACGCCCATGCTGTTTAGCTGACCAGACGGGAATCCCCACACTAATCGAAGCGATATAGTGTGGGATGAAAGGCGTGTGAGGTGAGGATTCCACCCGTTGACCAATTCAATATACAGTTTTGAACCGTGAACGGGTGGATGACAAGACGAACAACCTCTTTATTTAATAAATTAATTTTACTGTTCAATATAATTATTCAATTGCTTGACAATGTATAGGATTTTCTGGTAGTTTCGTTAATAAATGCGTAAAGGTCGTAACGCAATGAAGACAACATATCAGTATCAGTTTTATCCCGACATCAAGCAAAAGCTAACTCTTAACCATTGGCTAAGGATTTGCCGTTACTGGTATAATCGCCAGCTAGGCGATCGTTTTGATTGGTGGGAAATGAACCGCACTACTGTAAATGCTTGTCCGTTGATTGTTAGTATCTCGGCGCCTAGGGAAAAACCAAACTACTACTCACAAAAACAACAATTGCCGATTATTAAAAAGGATTTGGTAAAAGTATTTCATAGTGGTGAGCTACTAGATTTTAAACAGGTAGACTCAACCATCTTGCAAGATGTTTCTAAGCGAGTAGATAAAGCCTTTGAACGGTTTATCGCTGGGGACAGCAAGGGTGGGCGATCAGGTAAACCCCGATTCAAGACTGAAGCGGATTATCGCACAATGACTTTTTCGACGGCTAACAGTGATTGGATTAAACTGGTTCGCAAGAATTGGATGTATGTTCGATTGCCAAAGTTAGGTGCCGTAAAAGTTCGGATGCACCGCTCAATCCCTGATGGATTTACCATCAAGCAAGCTAGTGTTACTAGGAAGGTTGATGGTTGGTTTATTCAGTTAATGCTTGAAGATGCTTCTGTTCCCGAATTCACTTTTGACAAGGTTAACCCTACATGGGATAACTCAGTGGGTTTGGATGCAGTGCTGCACGAAGATGTTTATTTGGCAACGTCTTCAGGTGAAAAGCTACCCTCGTTAAAACCACTTCGCAAAAATCAAGCTAAGTTAGACCGTATTTCGAGAAAGCGGAACAAGCGGAAACGAGGCAAAGCAGCTAGGCGCAAATTAGCCAAAAAAGAAGCTAAACAGCACCAAAAAATAGCTCGTTCTCGTCAAGATTTCCACTATAAGACGGCTCACAAGCTTGTGAGGTCAGGCGCTAAGTTCTATTTTCACGAAGACTTAAATCTCAAGAGCTTAACAAAACGGAATAAAGTTAAGCAAGATGATGAGGGGACTTACCTACCGAACGGTCAATCAGCCAAATCAGGACTAAATAAGTCTTGGTTGGATGCTGCATTTGGTCAATTCTTTAAGACGCTGGAATACATAGCCGAAAAAGCTGGATCAGTCGTCGTTTCGCAAAAACCTGCATACACCTCAATGCTTCTGTGCTATCGGAATGAAATTGTTTTCGCAGATTGTAATATTCGAGAATATTGGGATGAACAACATTCTTTAATGGTCGATCGTGATATAAATGCCGCGATTAACTTGAAGAAACTGGGGTTGGACATTTTCCCCAGTATAAAACGCCGTAACGGGAATCTTTCTGTAGTAGGAACTATGGATGACAGTACCGTGAAGGAAATTTTGCATACCCTTCATCGGGCTGCAAGAAGCCCACATCATACTGTACTCAGTTGATGTGGGAGATGTCAC
>NZ_JANMZH010000748.1:0-1316 GCF_031383065.1 Microcoleus sp. OTE_8_concoct_300
GGTACACCAAGCGACGTTAAGAATGCTTCCCTAGTTTTTAACCTCTCGGATAGTCAGCGGCGAAGGGATATATACACACGGGCTTACAGCCACTTGCTATGCGTACAGGTAAAAAGCACGAGCCTGTAACTGTCCAGGCGAAAGGCGAATACAAAACGTCGAACGTCGTCAGTATATTCAAGGCGGTAGCAAGCAAGAAAAGGGGGACTAATCCTCCCCCCATCCAATGTAAAGCCGTCCTAAAAGGACGGGGTTTCAAACCCAAATTTTTGATGAAACAAACTCCCAAACCCCCCGACTTCATCATCATCGGCACCCAAAAAGGCGGCACAACATCCCTGTACAACTACCTAATCCAACATCCTCAAATCGCCCCCGCCACCCAAAAAGAAGTACATTATTTTGACTTAAACTTCGACAAAAGCCCAGACTGGTACTGTGCCCAATTTCCCCAGCCCCAAAACGGTTCCCACAAAATAACCGGAGAAGCCAGTCCTTACTACATATTTCACCCGCACGTTCCAAGGCGAATTTATGATTTATGTCCCCAAGTTAAAATAATCGCCCTGCTGAGAAACCCCGTAGAACGCGCAATTTCCCACTATTATTACTATATCAAAATACAATACGAAACCCTATCATTAGAAGAGGCGATCGCCTCCGAGCCCGAAAGACTCAAAGGCGAAATCGAAAAACTCCTAGCCAACCCAAACTACTACAGTTACGAACACCAACACCACAGTTATCTAAGCCGCGGCATTTACGCCGATCAACTCCCAGCCTGGATGAAACTTTTTCCCAAATCACAAATCTCAATCCTCAAAAGCGAAGACTTGTATAGCAACCCATCGGAAATCTTCAACACCGTCCTCGAATTTCTCGAATTGCCGCCACACCAACTACAAACCTACGAAAAGTACAACGCCACCCAATATCCGCCCATCAGCGAGCCAGTATACCAGCAATTGAGAGCATATTTTCGATCGCACAACGAAAGACTGGCCCAATTGTGCGATCGAGATTTCGGCTGGGATTAATAATGTCATTCCTGTCAACAATCGCCTAAAAACCTTTGTGTCTCTCGTTTATAGCCAAGGCCAGATCCCCCTCGCATCCCCCTTAAAAAGACCCTTTGGGCACGGCACCGCCTCCTCCAACCCCATCGCGCGCTCGAATATCCGTAGTGTGCAATAGTTAAAGATTTTTTAGGCACTTAGTTGCCAAGAGAGCGCTCTTTGGATCGCGAATTAAATAACTTACAATTTTAATTGTTATTGTGGGATGGGCGTCCCGCCCGTCCAAAAAGGACGGGCGGG
>NZ_JANMZH010000083.1:0-1334 GCF_031383065.1 Microcoleus sp. OTE_8_concoct_300
TTAAACTCTGGGCTGTTGGAGTAATCCCCGACGCGGTAGTCGAAAAGGATTGTGATTTGGCGTTCTGCTGTGTCAAATCGTTGAAGTATTGCCTGCAGTTCTCGCGCTTTCGCCTTTTGATACTGTGTGCCGTCAGGTTTAGTTACCCAATCCCCCCACTCGGTGACTCTGTAGCCCGTGTGAATTCCCGGCAGTCCGATCGCAGCATACCCGCAACTGA
The DNA here is from genome assembly GCF_031383065.1 of Microcoleus sp. OTE_8_concoct_300. Taxonomy (NCBI): domain Bacteria; kingdom Bacillati; phylum Cyanobacteriota; class Cyanophyceae; order Oscillatoriales; family Microcoleaceae; genus Microcoleus; species Microcoleus sp. OTE_8_concoct_300. The sequence continues at coordinate 221 of NZ_JANMZH010000083.1, forward strand.
TTAAGGCCGCTGCTTTCTTCTCACCTTCAGTAATGATGATGGGGCAATCAGTCTCAAGTACCCAGTCCCAAAATCCGAGCGCTTCCCCGTCCAATCCAATTACGGGAAATTCCGGCATTGATAACCCAGCCTTAGCTGCTACCAATTCCCAAATCGCAACAGTCACGCGCGGCAAAAATATTTCGAGTGGTTTGCCATACGGCTGGTGATAGCGGCGGGGTTCTAACTTCTCTGCACTTTTTTTGCCGAAACCTTTGCTCTTTTCTTCTTTGATATCGAACGCTAGCGGCTCGCCTGCCAATTGTCGGAATCTACCGTTAGTAGATATCCAACCGATCGCCTTTTCGCACTTCGTATAATTTCTTTTTGCTTGAGCGCTACCGCTGCTGCTGTTGGTTGTGGGGTCGGTGTCGCGGAACAGCAAATCGTAGACGGGACGACCGCTCGCAGGCTCAAAGCAGAGGCGATAAATCCCAGGGTCAATACCTGACTTGACAACGCAGTCTTGATAGGCAAGGTATTCTACATCTTCTGCAGTAAACTCTTGACCAAGTGACGATAGGTTATGTATATTTAGATTCGGGGTCATACTGTACTCGCTTGGTGGCGTGGAGTATGACCGCTTTTTTTTGGGCGGGTTGTCGGGTAGGTTTGCGCTGCAATACGCGCGCTGATAGACTGAAATTATGTTTTTTAATTACTTGTGGCCCGCCCAAACAGCGGCCATTTTTTTTTGGAGCTAAAGCCCAGTCGCCCAGGTTCAGTCCAGCAATTAATATTTTACGGCTTACCCGATCGCAACCGACGACCGCTGCGCTAATTTTTTGGCGTCAACTTGTCCGGCGCAACCTTTAAACTTACAGCAAACTCTACAGCGGACAAGCTGCCACTCAAAAAATTTCATCGGCTGCTTGACCTAGCTTTTTGGGCTGGGGGAATATCAAAAATATCAAAAGCTGCAAAGGTTTTATCGCTGACCAACACTCGCTCATCTCCACACATTACCTTTTCAGCCAGCTTCCGTACTTTTTTCTTAGCCAAAAATTCTTTGAGTTCTTCCCCAGACAAACTCTCCGAGAGATGCCCCGAAGTTATTACGGGAGTAGCGCACGGA
>NZ_JANMZH010000084.1:0-1281 GCF_031383065.1 Microcoleus sp. OTE_8_concoct_300
TTAAACTCTGGGCTGTTGGAGTAATCCCCGACGCGGTAGTCGAAAAGGATTGTGATTTGGCGTTCTGCTGTGTCAAATCGTTGAAGTATTGCCTGCAGTTCTCGCGCTTTCGCCTTTTGATACTGTGTGCCGTCAGGTTTAATTACCCAATCCCCCCACTCGGTGACTCTGTAGCCCGTGTGAATTCCCGGCAGTCCGATCGCAGCGTACTCGCGACTGATTAACGCCGCTGCTTTCTTTTCCCCTTCAGTAATGACGATGGGGCAGCCGCTGCTGATAACCCAGTCCCAAAATCCGAGCGCTTCCCCTCTCAGTCCGACTGCTGGGAATTCTGGCATTGATAACCCAGCTTTAGCCGCTACAGCTCGCCAAATAGCGACAGTTACGAACGGGCAAAAGATTTCTAAGGGCTTCCCTTGGGGTTGGAAGTATGTGCGGGGGCGTCCTTTTTTGTCAAACGCAAGCGGCGATCCAGCGAGTTGCCGGAAGCGGCCGTTAGCTATCCACCCGATCGCATCTTCGCACTTTGTATAATTTCTTTTTGCTTGAGTGCTACCGCTGCTGCTGTTGGTTGTGGGGTCAGTGTCGCGGTAAAGCAAGTCATAAACAGCCCTATCCCTTGCACACTCAAAATTTAAGCGAAAAATTTCGGGGTCAATCCCAGATTTTATTACGCAATCTTGATAGGCAAGTTCAACGGGATTGTATATTTGGCTAAGCTGGCTAGTATAATGTAGGTTAGATGTTGAGGTCATACTTCACTCGCTTGCTGGCGTAGAGTATGACCGCTTTTTTTTGGGCGGGTTGTCGGGTAGGTTTGCGCTGCAATACGTGCGCTGATAGACTGAAATTATGTTTTAAATTAATTTGTGGCCCGCCCAAACAGCGGCCATTTTTTTTTTGGAGCTAAAGCCCAGTCGCCTAGGCTTCAGTCCAGCAATTAATATTTTACGGCTTACCGATCGCAACCGATGACCGCTGCGCTAATTTTTTGGCGTCAACTTGTCCGGCGCAACATTTAAACTTACAGCAAACTCTACAGCGGACAAGCTGCCACTCAAAAAATTTCATCGGCTGCTTGACCTAGCTTTTTGGGGTGGGGGAACATCGAAAATATCAAAAGCTGCAAAGGTTTTATCACTGACCAACACTCGCTCATCTCCACACATTACCTTTTCAGCCAGCTTCCGTACTTTTTTCTTAGCCAAAAATTCTTTGAGTTCTTCCCCAGACAAACTCTCCGAGAGATGCCCCGAAGTTATTACGGGAGTAGCGCACGGA
>NZ_JANMZH010000798.1:0-19382 GCF_031383065.1 Microcoleus sp. OTE_8_concoct_300
ATTGCTATTTTTTTGAGAATAATGATGCCATCGATATTAACCAATCCAATATTATTCGCGTTTGAAGGACCGAGGATCTTTAGGATCGCGAATTAAATAACTTCCACAAGTTTGTGGGATGGGCGTCCCGCCCGTCCAAAAAGGACGGGCGGGACGCCCATCCCACAATAACAATTAAAATTGTAAGTTATTTAATTCGCGATCCTAAAGATCCTCGGTCCTTCAAACGCGAATAATATTGGATTGGTTAATATCGATGGCATCATTATTCTCAAAAAAATAGCAATTATCTGACTTGAACTCAGATAATTGCGCTTTGTTAATTCCCCAACAGGGCAAACCCATCAGGACGATGATTCTTGTGAAAGTTCAAACTGCTTCATCCGCGCTTTAAACAAACTGACCCGTTGGAGTCGATCGCACGCGGCGAATCCCAATCACCGACGGCATCGGCGATCGGCGCCGATCGTTCTCAATATTACTCGGCCACAAACTGCCGCGAGAAACACTACGAGTCTGATTAAAAACCGCACCGTTCAAATCCAACATTTCAATTTGCCGGCTGAGTACAGTACCATCATCGATCGGACAATCTTCCCCAGGATGCTGCACCGCAATTATCAGCGTATCTCCGACAAAAGTCGGCCCCGTCATTTCGCATCGGTTCGGGCCGTAAGCAAACGGAATTACAGTTCCCGCATTGGGGCCGGAAGTCGGAATATAAAACAGCCAATTGTTGCCGAAAACACCAGTAAACTCTGACACATTTCCAGTCTTTTTATGGTCGATCCCAGTAGGTTTCCCAGCCGCACCGACATCAAAACCGTTGTGCGTGCTAGTAGACATATCAGTGACGCCCCAAATATTGCCTTGAGTGTCAAAATCCAAATTGTCTACACTAGCAAATCCCGCCCCAGCTACCGCACCGGCTTCTCCACCTTGAGCCAAACGCTGCCAGCGGAACGTCAAACCTGCACCATCAGGACTGTCTTCAATTATTTTGTAAAGTCCTCCCGACTGCTGAGTGCTGTTGACTGCGCTACCGTACTTAGCAACAGTAAAAATGCGAGAATCTGGATAGCCGTCGCTTCCGGGTGCGGCGTCAGTATAAGCAATGAAAACTTCCTTAGTAGTAGGATTAACTTCCAAATCTTCCGGCCGCGCCGTCGGAGTGCCACCTATTAAATTAGCCGCTAAAAAAGCATCAACTAAAACCGCACCTTGGCTGCTGTAAAAATTAGCAAGAGTTTTATTTTTGTAGCCGGGAAGTGCTGTTGCTTCATTAGTTGTATCTACTACAAAAGAACCGCCGTCTTCGGTTTGACCTGCAATTCCGGCGCGTTTGGGCAAGCGAGTATTTGCATCTCTTTGAGCTTTGCCAAAACTTGCCAATTCGGCCTCGCCCACTTTTTGGGGACTCACCGGATTGGTTTGGGTATTTAATGTTAGCGGCAGCCACCTTCCGGCACCGTTGCGGTTGTATTGGGCGACGTACAAAACGCCGTCTTCAAATAACCGGCTGTTGGTTTTATCTGCGGGATTGGTGACAGTACCGTTGCTGACAAATTTCCAGGTGTGTCCGCCACGTCGATCGTCCCCCATGTACACTACTAATCTGCGGCCGGCTTCGGCGCGAATCGCGACGTTTTCGTGGCGGAAGCGGCCTAAAGAAGTGTGTTTGCGGGGGCGGAAACTCGGATCTAGGGGATCGACTTCTACCATCCAGCCGTATTTTTCGCCGACTAACCCGAATTCCTCACCGGTAGTGCCCTTGGCGTAGCCGGTTTGGCCGCCGTTGGGTTTGACGTTTTCCTGAACTCCGACGAAGAATAGTTCGCTACCTTGGAAATTTTCTTCGGCGGAGAGGATTGTGCCCCAAGGGGTTGTGCCGCCGGAACAGTTGTAGGCTGTACCGATGATCCGGTTGCCGAGTCCGTCGCTGTTGACTTGCGCGAAGACTTGGGTGGCTGCAGGGCCCGTGCCCGTGAGATAGTTATTGTCGCCTTGTCTGGTTCCCCAGGAGGTGACTTCTTTGTATTTGTCGGTACGCTGGCTGTTGATTCCGAGGCCTGAAAGTCCGTGGATACGACGGTTGAGGGGGTCGCCGGCGATCGCCCCAAAGCGTCCGTTGGCTTGTTTGGTGATGCGGACGATCGAACCGCCGAGATTGTACAGGAATTCGCCGAGGGTATCGCGATTCTTGACCGATAAGTCTATACCGAGGACGGCGCGATCGGTTGTTGGAAATGGTGCCAGATCAGACGGCAATTCCGGTGCCACTTTCGACATCGGGAAGGATACGTACTCGTGGTTAACCCAGAGATAACCGTCGTCATTGCTGCCGCGAAGGCCTACAAAGCCTGTGTAGTCGTTGTTGTAGCCGAAATAGTCTGCCGGATCGGGAAAAACTCGATCGCCCCAGCGGACAATCACGTAACGTTCGTATTCCGGCGGCACAACCACATCGTCAACAACGCTGTAACTCGTTAATCTAGTATCCTGTGAGGCCGCCATCACGGTTCCCTGTCCCCCCGGCGCCGTCGGCATGAAGCTGGGCATTTCTCGATAAATTGGCAGCGGGTGGGGAAGTCTTACAGGAGTGAAAGATGTCGGAAGTACAGCTTCTGCCGAGGTGGAATTGATGCCAAACAGTTTTTGAGTTAGTTGAGGAGCAAGCACAGTAGTAGCTGCACTGCTGCCGAAGAAAATTAGCAGTTGTCGGCGAGTTATTGTAGACATAAATTCCTTTTCAACCTAACATCCCTAATCAGATGATTCCGTATGAAAGTTTATCACTGTTAAATTAAGGGAAGTTAAGCTGAAGGTTAATTTAAATAGGGAGATCTTTAGGTTAATAAAAAGTTAAATATTGTAAGTGGCAATAGGTAATTGGGAATAGAGAGAGATTCAGGAAAAAATATCTATCTGTGATTTCCGTGTCGTGCTGTTGGTTATTTGTTATTTGTTACGAATGCCCGATGCCCGATGCCCGATGCCCGATGCCCCATTACCAATATTTCAATCATCTCGAAAACCCGCATCGTTTTGTCGGGATGTCGATCGACTGGGGGCAGGTACATTAATCACTTGCGAAAACCCAGAATTTGCGGGCGAAATATTGCCGTCTCTGAATCCCAGCAGCAATTGAGCATCCGCAAAATATCTAGTCCACTGTTCGATTCTCGCATCTTTTTGCCAGTCGTGGCGGGATACTCTCGATCGCAAAACTGGAACTCTTTGTCGGCTGCGATCGGCTGTAATGATGATTGTAACTTCTGTTAATGCCGGATTTTCTTGAAACTCGCGGGCGATCGACTCTTTTGCTAAATCTTCCGCCTGCTGCACTAAACTCGCAAAAGATTGACTGCCGTCCGAATCTAGGGTAAGATAGCTTTCCTTAGTTTCTGCTAAAGATACTGATATATTTGCGGTAAAAATGACCGTTGCCAAAATCCAGGCTGAAAATAAGCGTCGGTGCAAACTCATTATTTTTTAAATTAAATGCTGACACTTGTCAATCATAATCAATAAAAATTAACACCTTATTAAGTTCTGATTAAACTAATATTTTGTATAATCAGATTTTGCCGACAATAGGGCTTGTAGGCTATAGCGGTTCTCAAAAAAGTGAGGTATGCCCTATGCCCACGGAGGCCTATGCCCACGGAGGCCTATGCCCATGAGTACCTCATCTTTCGCTCGAAAGGCTATAGATAACTAAATCCTTCTTTATTCTTGCTTTTTCCCTCTCCCCTCTTCCTTCTTCCTGACATCCGTTACATCCGTTACATCCGTTACATCCGCCCTTGCGAATCCGTTGCCGAACTTCCTTCAATGAAATTAACAAAATGCGCGATCGCCCTCGGTAGCAACTTAGGCGACTCCCTCGCCACACTCTCTAGGGCGATCGTAACCCTCAACAACACCCCAGAAATCGCAGTAAAATCCCATTCAAGCTGGTATCAAACCGTCCCCGTTGGTCCCCCGCAACCCGATTACATCAACGCCTGCGCCATCCTAGAAGTTGCGCTACAACCAGAACAATTGCTAGCAAAATTATTAGAAATCGAGATAAAATTTAATCGAGTTCGCAGAGAAAAATGGGGGCCGAGAACCCTAGACCTAGATTTGCTGCTGTACGACAATTTAATCCTAGAAACTCCGACACTGACTCTACCTCATCCCCGGATGACTGAAAGAGCTTTTGTATTAGTACCTTTAGCAGAAATTGCCCCGGATTGGGTGCATCCGGTGACGAAAAGTGCGATCGGCCAACTCCTGCAAACAGCAGACTGTTCCGGAGTGCAAAAATTGCCACTGTAAAAATTGAGCAAAATTCACCGAGGGTACCAGTTTCAAAAAAAATGCAACCCTAGGTAAGCTCCAAACTGTGATATTTATCAGTCATTCCCAATCTAAAATCTAAAATCTAAAATCTAAAATCCTATAAGATCGCCTATGATGTCTTAAATCGGTGCAATCTAACATTATTCGCTTCTCGCTTATGTCGATCGGTCAAGAACTACCCCAACTCCTCAAACAGCGCCTATTTTACCAAGGGCGCAAATTTAACTTTGACGTAGCCACCCTCCGTCTTCCCAACGGTTCCGAAGGCGAGTGGGAATGTATTCGCCACCCGGGCGGAGCACTTGCAGTTCCCGTCACACCCGAAGGTAAACTCGTCTTGGTGCGACAATACCGCTTTGCCACAAAAGGGCGAATTTTAGAATTTCCCGCAGGTACAGTCGAAATCAATGAAAGCCCCGCCGAAACTATCAAACGCGAAATCGAAGAAGAAACCGGATATCGCGCCGGAAAATGGCAGAAATTAGGGCAATTTTTTCTCGCCCCCGGTTATTCCGACGAAATCATTTATGCTTTTTTAGCCCAAGATTTGGAAAAACTGGAAAAGCCGCCAGCACAGGACGAGGATGAAGACATTGAAACAGTTTTATTCACCCCTGAAGAATTAGAAAAAGCTATTTTAGCTGGGGAACCCATTGACGCGAAATCAATTTCTAGCTTTTTCTTAGCCCGTCCATTTTTGACTTAAATAGGACTGACGAAAAAACCCCGGTTTCTTATAAAAATCGTGCATCAAACCGATAAATCTTAACTTAGAAACCGGGTTTTTGACCTCGCGTGTGTCCAGGACTGTAAAATCTAAAATCTAAAATCTAAAATCTAAAATCGAATGTCCGATCTAATTTTATTTTGGCACCGCCGCGACTTGCGTATTTCTGACAATATCGGACTGGCAGCAGCGCGCCAGGAAAGCCCCAAAGTAGTCGGGATTTTTTGTCTAGATCGCAATATCCTAAATCCGGATGAGGTAGCGCCAGCCCGAGTCACATACATGATCGGCTGCTTGCAAAAACTCTCCTCGCGTTACAGGGAATCAGGCAGCCAATTGCTGATAATTCAAGATGACCCCAGTCTAGGAATACCGAAATTAGCAACAGCGATAAATGCCAAAGCAGTATTTTGGAACTGGGATGTAGAACCCTACGCAACAAAGCGCGATCAGTCCGTATCAAACGCCCTCCAACAAGCAGGAATTCAAGTCCAAAATTTCTGGGATCAAGTCCTGCACGCCCCAGATGAAATTCGCAGTGGTACAGGGCAACCCTACACAGTTTATACACCATTTTGGAAAAAATGGAACAGCAAACCCAAAGCCAAACCAGTAGAGACACTGCCGATAACTTATCTGGAATTAATGACCGGATTAACCGCAGAAGAACAAGAAAGCGCCAACCAAGCAGGTGCCATTGAAACACTGCCAACTGCCTTGAGTTTGGGATTTATTTGGGAAAATTTATTAGTAATAGAACCCGGAGAAGATGCAGCACTAAAAAAATTAGAAGAATTTTGCGATCGCGCAATTTACCAATATCAAGGACAGCGCAATTTCCCCGCAATTAACGGCACATCCCAACTCAGCGCCGCCCTCAAATTTGGTGCAATTGGCATCCGCACGGTTTGGCAAGCTACCCAGAGAGTCATGGACACTTGCCGCAACGAAGAAGCCTTCACAAGCATCCAGACTTGGCAACAGGAAATAGCGTGGCGGGAATTTTACCAACACGCCATGTATAACTTCCCAGAACTAGCAGACGGTTCCTACCGTCAAGCATTCAAAAACTTTCCTTGGGAAAACGATGAAAAACTCTTTCAAGCTTGGTGCAAGGGCAAAACTGGTTATCCCATTATCGACGCGGCAATGCGACAGTTAAATCAGACAGGTTGGATGCACAATCGCTGCCGCATGATAGTCGCTAGCTTCCTTACCAAAGATTTAATTATTAACTGGCAGTGGGGCGAACGATACTTCATGCAAAAATTGATAGACGGCGATCTTTCTGCTAATAACGGCGGCTGGCAGTGGAGTGCATCCAGCGGCATGGACTCGAAACCTTTGCGAATATTCAATCCCGCCAGTCAAGCTCAAAAATTTGACCCGGAAGGCGAATATATTCGGCAATGGGTTCCAGAATTGCGCCGAGTTGATACTAAACTTTTGCTAACAGGAAATCTTTCGTCTTTAGAACGCCGACTTCTTCCTTATCCCTCTCCAATCGTAGACCACAACGAGCAGCAGCGCAAGTTTAAGGAACTTTACAAGCAGCAAAAAATTTAAACATCACACCCACAACCCCGACAACTTCTGCGAAGTCGGGGTTCTAGCTGACTTTATTACACCTACCTAATTAATATGTGATATCATGTTCGTAAATTTCCATTAAAAAATTTGTTTGTAGTAAGCACTTGAGTCCTTATTGACTCTATTCGAGGACTAAAGTCCTCAGAACGAACTATTGATGGTTATATGAACGGAGAATTTTTTATGATTCAAACCACAATCAAATCGATAACATTTGAAGAGTTTTTAGAATGGTATCCAGATGGAAAAGGACGTTTCGAGCTACGCAATGGAGTAATAGTTGAAATGAATCCAAATGGCGAGCATGAGGAAGTTACAGGTTTTCTCATCCGAAAAATTAACGTAGAAATTGACCGTTTAAATCTTCCTTATGTAACACCGTCAACTTATTTTCTCAGACCTCCCGAAACGACCACTGGCTACCAGCCCGATCTCATAGTCTTAGACAAACCAGCCTTAATTTCAGAGCCACTCTGGAAAAAATCATCAGTTATTTCTCAAGGTAGCTCTGTTAAGCTTGTTGTCGAAGTAGTTAGCACTAACTGGCAAGATGATTACCTGGTAAAAGTGGCTGAGTATGAAAGATTGGGTATCCCGGAATACTGGATTGTTGACTATGCTGCCTTGGGTGGCCGGCGCTTCATCGGCAATCCCAAACAACCTACTGTCTCGATTTACCAGTTGGTTGATGGGGAGTACCAAATTAGCCAGTTCCGAGAGGGCGATAGGATTATTTCGTCTGCCTTCGGAGAACTTAATCTGACTGTTGAGCAGGTTTTTAGCTCTATAACTTAAATAAATCGGAGGTTGAAATGGTAACGCTGCAATTAAGACAAATCAGTGTACCCCCAGGACATAGAGTGCTGTTCCATGATGTCAACTGGCAGGAATTTGAAGCAATTTTAGAAGAGCTGGGAGAACACCGTGGCTCTAGAATAGCTTACAGTCAAGGAACTTTGGAGATTAGGATGCCACTACCAGAACATGAGAAAGCTAAAATCATTATTGGCTATTTAGTGAAAATTTTGTTTGAGGAATTAGAAATCGAATTTGAACCATTTGGTTCGACGACTTTTAAGCGAAAAAATATGTTACAAGGAATTGAACCTGATGAATGTTTTTACATTCAAAATCACGCTCTAATGATTGGCAAAAAGCGGATCGACTTAACTGTCGATCCGCCGCCTGACTTAGCAATTGAAGTCGATCTAACTTCCAAAACTCAACTCGATGCTTACGAAGCTTTGGGAGTACCGGAAATATGGCGCTATGAAAATAAAAAGCTTCTGATTAATGTGCTTCAAGATGGGAAATATGTTGAATCTGAAATTAGTCCGACCTTTCCCAATCTGCCAATTATTGCAGCTATTTCTCAATATTGCGAAGAAAGTCAAACAGCGGGCACGAGTCAAACTCTCAGATTGTTTCGCCAGTGGGTTAGAGAACAAATCAGGCTTTGATTACTGAAGTATTCACTACAAACCTGACTGTTTCCCAAGGCCCAATTACCGATACAGACAAGTTATCATAAACTTAAATAAATCGGAGATTAAAATGGTAACTCTGCAATTAAGACAAATCAGTGTACCCCCAGGACATAGAGTGCTGTTCAATGATGTCAACTGGCAGGAATTTGAAGCAATTTTAGAAGAGTTGGGAGAACACCGTGGCTCTAGAATAGCTTACAGTCAAGGAACTTTGGAGATTAGGATGCCACTACCAGAACATGAATTCAATAAGGAAATCATTGGCGATATGGTAAAAATCTTACTCGAAGAACTTGAAATGGATCGAGAATGTTTTGGTTCGACGACTTTTAAGCGAAAAAGTATGTTACAAGGAATTGAGCCTGACAACTGCTTTTATATTCAGAATTATGCTCTAATGATTGGCAAAAAGCGGATTGACTTAACTGTCGATCCGCCGCCTGACTTAGCAATTGAAGTCGATCTAACTTCCAAAACTCAACTCGATGCTTACGAAGCTTTGGGAGTACCTGAAATATGGCGCTATGAAAATAAGAAGCTTCTGATTAATGTGCTTCAAGATGGGAAATATGTTGCATCTGAAATTAGTCCGACCTTTCCCAATCTGCCAATTATTGCAGCTATTTCTCAATATTGCGAAGAAAGTCAAACAGCGGGCACGAGTCAAACTCTGAGATTGTTTCGCCAGTGGGTGAAAAACCAAATACAAAATTGATAGGAAATCCCTAGTTAACGCACTTGCTGTTAAAAAGCAGGCTTCTTGACGATCGCAAAAAAGCCCATTTTATGACAGCAAGCGTTCTAATTCCGTTGTATTGTTAATTTCGCTTTTGGGAAATAGAGAGAGAGTAAGGGTGTTGACCTTGAGATCGATCGCCCACAAAAATAACATAAGTCCCCTTGTCCCCATAACCGGAAAATTCTAGATTCCCCGCCGCAGCATTCGCCGGCAGCACGCAGAAACGCCCCCTCGGCCCCTGAATCATTAAACTCGGAGCTCCAGCGGTTTGTACTGCAATCCGCCAGTAAGGCAAATCCTGCGTTACTTCGATGACGTGGTTCGGTGCTTGGGACACAAAACCGCAGTCGCCGCTATTGTTCGCGCCGCCGGAAACTCCAGAAACTCCCAGCGGTTCGGGAAATCCCGGAGCAATTTGTAGCGGTTGGCTCCGAATAGCGCCGGCATCCGCTAAAATCATTGCCAAGGCTAGGGTCACGAGCGAGCTAAACCACAGTTTGCCGCGATCGCCCGGATAATGGATCTTCATGTTTCCTCACACAATGGCATTTGCTTGTAGTTCATTGACGGTAGGCGATAATTGCGGTTCCGAACACATTAATCTAAACTAACTCCCGAATTTTTTTATGAATCCTCAAAATAACTTCAAATGGCAGCAAGCGTTCGGAGAACTAAAAGCTAAACTAGAACGATCGCCGCTCATCACACAAAATTCAGACAGCTATCAAGCCGTCGGAACTTTCTACAATCAATTACTCGACAAGTTTCAAAAACTCCCCAAACCAGGACAGGTGGCAGCCTTTGCCTTGGCATCGATAATTGTCCTGACAGTCTTCAATAGTGTCGTACAGCTAATTTCGGCCCTGATGACTCTTGCCGTTCTGGGAGTGCTAATCTACATAGCGTATAAATTGGCAATTTCCCCCCAGTCCTCAAATACTAACGACAAATAATAGGAATTTCTGAATATGGCTAGCCCCACCGCGCCCAGTGGCCTCAATCAACCCGATCCGTCTTGGCAAACACAATCCAAGCAAATGCCACTGCTGGTTCGCAGGTGCGGCGCTTGGGCCGTGGAAATTTCGTTAATTGCCGCCAGCGCCCTCGTTCCCTTCAGTATCGGGGCATTGGTCAACAATGAATCTAAAACCGTGCCGCTCAATCCCTCCATAGCAGCAGCATCCGAAACCGTCGCCCGTACTTTGGGCATACCGATGCGCGATCGCAACCCCAGAGTCTCCGCCCTAACTAATCTATTCTGGTCAGGGGCGCTGCTGGCACCGGCAGTTTTAGCGGGGTGGCAACTGTTTTTGCTCGCCAGAACCGGTCAAACTCTCCCCAAACGCTGGTTCGGCGTCAAAGTTGTCACAACCTCGGGTACTCCTCCAGGTTTTGGGCAAGTGCTAATTCGCGAAAGTTTAGGGCGCTGGGGAGTGCCTCTGGGCGTCGCTTACGGCATTTGGCGCTTGACGGGTGCGTTTCCAGATTTGCTGATTTTAGGGGGGCTGTGCGGCTTGGCAGTGCTCGCAGACGGCGCTTTTGTATGGCGTTACAAACGGCAAGCGGGACACGATCGCCTCGCGAATACTTTGGTAGTCAGCGCTGAGGAGAATCAACTGTCGCCCAATCCTGTCAAGAGTCCAGATTGGACTGAGGAAGACGCGCAGATTGCGGCTTTGGTTGTGACGCCACAAACCGGGATCACAGAAAGTCCCAGTTTGTGGAATTGGATTCGCCAACACCCAGGCGCAACTTTAGTGATAGTTACCATCGGTAGCGCGGGATTGATTTTAACTTTGTTTGTCGGCACTCTCATCTACACTCAAACTCAAGCAAATATGCGGGATTCCCGGCAGCGGAACGACGAATTATTTGTGGCTTTAGTCAGCAAATTGTCTCCCACATCGGCCTTGGGGGCATCCGGCAGGCGATCGGCGATTTTGGCCTTGGGGGCGGTGGAAGACTCCCGCGCCGTACCCCTGCTAACGGATTTGCTAGCTCAAGAAGACAGCCGCGCCATGCTGGACGCGATCCAGCAAGCTTTAGTCAGTAGCGGACCGAAAGCTTTGCCTGACTTGCAGCGGTTGAACAAAGCTCTCAGCAACGACCTCGATACCCTGCGCTTTGGCGGCAAGGCCCCGGAACGCGAGTTAGCGGCCGCCCGCCAGCGAACAGTACAAAGGGCGATCGGCAAAATTCTCACAGTGTATAGCAGCCAGCTCAACGGCGCGGATCTGAGCCACACGGATTTAGCTCAAAGTCCTGCCGGCCCGGCTCAGTTTACTTTAGTATTAAACAAAGTTGACTTGTCGGGAATTAAGTTGAAAGATGCCAATTTAACCAATGCCAGCTTGCAGGGAACTCGCTTTTACGGCACTGGCGAAGACAGGCGTCCGGGTACATTTGACGATTGGATTTCTGACTTGAGCGCAGCTAATTTGGAAGGAGCAAATTTGACCGGGGCATCTTTGAACAGTGCTGTAATGAACGGGACTACTTTTGTGCGCGCTGTCCTCAACAAAGCTAATTTGTCCAGCGGAAATTTGAAGGCAGCTAATTTCAGCAGTGCTATTTTAATAGGGGCTTCTTTGCAGCAAGCAATGTTAAAAAATGCAATTTTTACTGGTGCAGATATAGGAAGCGCGAATTTGTCGGGAGCGGATTTGTCAGGTGCGCGTTTGGGCAAAGTGAAGGCTCAAGGCGCTCAGTTGTCCTTGACAAATTTGTCTAAATCCGAATGGCAAGGTGCTGATTTGTCCGGTGCGGATTTGAGTGGCGCGAACTTACAAAATGCCGATTTGAGTTCGACTAAACTCGCCAACGTGAATTTAAAAGATGCTCGATTGCAAGATGCTAATTTGCGGAATGCGGAGCTGAGTTCGGTGGATTTGAGGGGCGCGAATTTAGCGGGAGCAAATTTTAAAGGGGCTGTGTTTCTGGGGAAGGCAGCTTCGGAGCAATTTATTCAAAATCCCACCGGTAGTAAATCGGGTCGATTCCAAGGAGTTGATTTTGCAGAGGCTAAGAATTTAGATCAAAGTCAAATTGCTTACATTTGTTTGCAGGGGGGGATTCATCCGAAGTGTCCGCAGAAGAATTAAGGATTGGTTGTTAGCGAGTAGGGTAATTATGAGCGTTAAACGAATCATTTATCTCATCCTAGCAATTCTGGGGCTTGTGCTGCCTTGGTACTATAACTTGCAGTTTTTTAGCAATGCTGGCTTGCTCGACTTTGTAAACGAGAGTTCGGCTAATCTTGCTGCGAAATCGGTAAGTTTAGATTTGTTGATCGCAACTGTAGCAGGAAGCACTTGGATGTACGCTGAGTCGAAACGATTGGATATAAGTTTTGTATGGCTGTACGTATAGCGGTTCTCAGGAAAGTAAGGCACTCTTCCTGTTTGGCCAATGCCCCATGCCCCATGCCCAATGCCCAATGCCCAAGAACACCTCATGTTACTGAGAAAGGCTATACTTCTGGGTGTGCTTGTTTCGTTTTCATGTGCTTTCCCGCTTTTCTTGTTTGTGCGGGAAACCAAGCTGGAAAAATCAAGTGAAGTCTCAAGTTGAAAAGTTGTTTAACAGGTTCGTCCCGCGCAGCACAATAATTCGGTGCAGGCGATCGAGGTATTATATAATTTCCGGTAAAATTACCGTTATAGGTTTGTAGTGACGACAGAAGTCCTCAGAATTTTATGAGGATTAAAGTCCTCACTACAAACCAACGTGATTGTTATCGTTCGAGGGGACATAATATTAATAG
The DNA here is from genome assembly GCF_031383065.1 of Microcoleus sp. OTE_8_concoct_300. Classification (NCBI taxonomy): domain Bacteria; kingdom Bacillati; phylum Cyanobacteriota; class Cyanophyceae; order Oscillatoriales; family Microcoleaceae; genus Microcoleus; species Microcoleus sp. OTE_8_concoct_300. Next base: position 12,654 of record NZ_JANMZH010000798.1, read on the forward strand.
CAATTTTACTCATTTTTTGCTAAAAACTTTTGTGTTGAGTTTCGTTCCACGGGCAAAACCTACTACTGCATTGTTTATTGATAGTCCTGGACGCACGGGTGGTCAGAAACCGGGTTTTTTTACCGAAAGACGCGTTACAGACCGCAGAACAAGGCAAAAAACCGGGTTATGAAGGTTTTGATGCGTCCAGGACTAATTGAAATTGCTATAGCAATCCTTGCAGGAGTCGTAAATTTTTTACCCCACCCCAACCCTCCCCGATGCCTTGGGGAGGGAGTAAGAAATTCACAAATGATGCGAGTATTGCTATATTACGCAATAGCATCCGAAGTGACAAGATTCTCGAATTGCGCCAATAGCATTCCATCAGCATTATTTGCAACTCCAAAAATTCTAGGTAACTGACCTGTTTCAACGAGAACTTGTCTCACTTCTCGGTTAGATACATCGGCTAGATTTTTGTTATTTAGAAGGGCATTAATCGCAGCGATACCGACACCTTGACCAACGGCGACGTTGAATTCAACAATTCGGCCGGCAGAACAGGCAAACCCTTCAAATCCCGAACACGGACTGACCACTGCCAGGTTAGGAACGTTTTTAATTAATGCGTGGCGGATGCCAATATTGAAGGTAGGCTTTGTAAAAGCCATACTTTTCAACCATCCTAGACTGTTTGCTTTCTCCTCAATACCCTGGATGCCTCCGCGTATATCAAAATAATAGCTAAATGTTCCCAGTGCCTCATTAGCAGGTACGCCACCTAACAGCATTTGTGCGCCAGTTAAAGGTTCTACAACTCCCGTCACATTGCCGGCGTGTCTGATATACAGTTCTGAGGCAGTAGTAACAGAAGTAGCCCCCAAACTCCTCAACCAAGCTGCAAGAAATGATATCTCTTTTTGCATATTAGCCGTGGGTTTGCTCCCGCTTCTCGCTAAGGCTTCCGCTTCCCTGGCGGTGACTGCAAATAAAAGCGCATTCCACGAAAGTCTTTCATTTGGAAGTATTGCTATATTTCCCAGATCTAAAATCATGCCAGTTTCAGGAAAAGATAGCTTTCTTCCTCTAAAGGAATGGTAAGCTACAGACAGAGCCGGTGAGCGAACATCCATGTAATCGTTTCCCGCCCACAGAGTTTTGAGATTGCCTCTACTGTCGATCATTTGCAGCCGGAGTTTTTCTGCTAGTTGGGCATCCTTGTCTGCAGCGAACAGCAAAAATTCTTGAGCCTCTGAATCGGCCAGGTTTGTGAAGCGTTTTAGATAAGTGTAATCGAGTTCTTTCAGTCTTCTTGCACTGAGTCCTTGGGTTTCAAAAACGAGGGTGACTGGAAGTTCTGAGTTAGGCAGACCAAATGTTTCAAATCCCTGCAACTTTCTCACGCCGGCAGCTTGAGCTAATTCGGCATTGACAGTGGCATCAATAAATTGCTTGCCGGCATAAACTATGCCTTTCGAGGTGGTTATACTGGCAATTTTTTTGCCTTCTTTATTGACTGATTGAATTTCTACTTTGCTGAGAAGATCGACTCCAGCTTGTAACAGCATTTCTTTCAGCGCTGCACTGGCTTTGCCGGCATCAAGTGCAATTGTCGTAACACCGGATTTTTGCAGGAATTCTTTATAGATAGTCGGCGGTGAACCAAAGGTATCTAAATTTAAAGATTGTTTAAGTTCTGGACTAATCTGACTTCTATCTAAATAAGCAAGGCCGCCTCTTACCAAATGCCCGCCAATTCCTTCTTGCAAGCTTCCTTTAGACATCAGCAGAACTCGCGGATAACGCTTTGTCCGGCGACGATATTCTCTGGCGGCAGAGATAACAGCTAGAACTCCTGGAACTTCATCACCAAAGCAGATGACATCGTAATAACGCAGATCCATGACCATTATTTAATAACCTCTCCTGATTTTGATCTTTTCGAGCTGGATCTCAATGTTTGCCGTCAAACTCTCTGTTTGTGTCCAGTCTAGCCCCATCTTTCCTGATTTTTGCGATAAATATTCACACATTCCTGGACGCAGAAACCGGGTTTTTTCCCGAAAATTCTCCGTTGAGGGCGATCGATCGGGCGTGGAAAAACCCGGTTTCTGAGCGTCAAGAGTGCGTCAGTCTTATACTCTTGATTGCTATCAGCTCAGACTATCGGGATCTATCCCCAACTCCCGCAATCGCTGAGCTAATCGATCGGAACGTTGGGCCAATCGATCGGCGCGCTGCGATTCCTGTTGGGCGCGCTGCGCTGATTCTTTCACCTGTTCTTCAGGAGTCAGATAACGTTTTCCATCGGCATCATACCAATACAACCACTCCCTTGTCACCCCAGAATAATTGCCCCTTTCACAACCAATTCCCAAACCAATTTCTGGCATCCAAACTGGATGTCCTGGCTGTAACTCGTACTTCCCATTGACTAACTTGTGTACTTCCAAATGAGGTTTACGACGGCGGCGGGAAGAATAAATGACGTAATAAAGTACGCCTAAAGCTTGATAAGTCTCCAATTTTGTGCTGTATTCCTTGCGATAAGTTGGGGAAACAACTTCTAGCACAAAAGTAGGCAGAACATTTTCATCCCACAGCACGTAACTGGGGCGCAATTCTTCGTCGTAAAATCGTTCTACTCCTAAACTTAAGAAAGCATCTGGGACAATGGGCGGTTCGTCAGGGTGATGATAAATACCCATATCTATGCCAAAAAACCAGTCCATGCGTTCTGCCCAAAGTATGAGCAATATTGCTTTTAACAACCCTGGTATTAGTTCTTGCAGTTCGTTATCCACAGGCGTTTCATCCGAGTCTGGTAGTTCATCGGCGGAGGGCAAGTTCCTCGGCAAGTTGTACTGTAACATTGCGGCTTTCCTCAAAACTCACTCATATTATAGCGTTTAGTGGTTGGGCGATAGTTGTTTATCTGGCTACAAACTACTTTATAAATACTAAAAGAATATTTATTTAACGAACCGCGAAGGCGCGAAGGACGCGAAGGAAGAGAAAGAATAGAAGGAAGAAGATAGGTAATATCGACTGAGTTTATCTGAATGAATTTTTGTAAAATATTTGCTGAGATTTACGCGATCGACTAAACTATGTCTAACCAGTCGGTTCTAATGGGGAGCAGCCGTTAGAGGAAAGGGGGAAAGTTCGGTGCAAGTCCGGCGCTGTCCCGCAACTGTAATGAGAGTTTTGTCGCTTTCTGAGTCAGGATGCCCGCCGATGTGTTAGTTTACATAGTCTCATCTGCGAGGTTCAGCGTGAAGACCAGAAATCGGAAATTGGTCAGCTTGGGATTGATGGCTGGCTTGAGTTGTTATATTGTCCTGGGATCGGCAACGCCCGCCGCAGCTATGCACATTTCGGAAGGTTTTTTGCCGGTGCAATGGGCGGCGTTTTGGTGGATTGTGGCGTTGCCTTTTTTTGCCTTTGGGTTGCGATCGATTACTCGCATTACAAAGGAACACCCGGAACTTAAACTATTGCTTGCTTTGGCGGGTGCGTTTACTTTTGTGCTTTCTGCTTTAAAAATTCCTTCGGTAACGGGCAGTTGTTCTCACCCTACGGGTACCGGTTTGGGTGCAATTTTGTTCGGCCCTTCGGTGATGGCTGTACTGGGGGCTTTAGTTTTGTTGTTTCAAACGTTACTGTTAGCGCATGGTGGCTTGACAACGCTGGGCGCGAATATGTTTTCGATGGCGATTGTCGGCCCTTTCGCTGCGTATTTTCTCTATCGATTGCTGTTGCGAACTGGTAGCCAGCGGGCAGCAATTTTTTGTGCGGCGGCTGTGGCTGATTTACTGACTTATGTGACGACTTCGATTCAATTAGCATTAGCTTTTCCGGCAGCAAGTGGCGGTTTTATGGCTTCGTTTCTCAAGTTTGCTGGCATCTTTGCTATCACTCAAGTACCTCTGGCTATTAGTGAGGGATTGCTGACTCTATTGGTCTGGAATTGGCTGCATTCTTACGGGAAGCAGGAGTTGGAAACTTTGAAATTATTGAGACAGGAGTCATAAGCCGTGAGTCAAAAACCTACAAAGAATCACCAATCTACTTCGCGGCAAAATTGGCTTTTGGCTGGCGCTGTGATTGTTCTGGCAGCGTTTCCTCTCGTTTTTGTGCGGGGTAAATACGGCGGTTCCGATGACCAAGCTAAGAAAGCAATTACGGAAATTCAACCGGGTTATAAACCTTGGTTCAATCACTTGTTTGAGCCGGCTAGCAGCGAAATTTCAAGTCTATTGTTTGCGTCTCAAGCGGCGATGGGGGCTGGCGTAGTTGGGTACGTCATTGGGTTGTATAAAGGCCGATCGCAATCTCGGCAGCAGTCTGATCGTAAGTCGTCGGAATGAACCATCAGATTGATAGTCTGGCTTATACAAATCGCTTGCGGGGGTTGCCGCCATCTCACAAGTTATCCTTTGCGATCGCCCTTTTAATTCTGTCTCTAGTTTCTGGGGCGATGGTCGAATTGTCGATCGCCCTGTGGTTGGCCGTCTGGATCGTCGTCTATGCGGGTATTCCGGGGAAACTGTATTTGCGGTTGCTGTCGCTACCGTTGATGTTTTTGCTGACAAGTTTGCCTGCTTTGGCGATGGGTGCGGTTGAGTTAAGTCAAATCCAGGAAATTCAGTGGGATATTTGGCAAGGTTGGGGCATTAGCATCGGCACTTTTTATCTGTATGTGAGCCGCACCGGAATATACCAAGTGAGTCTGCTATTAGCCCGCGCCTTCGCATCGACAAGTTGTATGTATTTCATCCTCTTGACGGTTCCATTTACCGAAATCTTGCAAATTCTCAGACAATTACGCTGCCCAGAGTTGGTCACAGAACTGCTATTACTAATGTATCGGTTTATTTTTAGCTTATTGGCGATCGCCGATGAACTTTGGATAGCCCAAAACTCGCGCTGCGGCTACCGCACATGGAAGCGGGGAATGCACAGTTTAAGCATTTTAATCGGGCAATTGCTTCAGCGAACTTTGGAAAACTACCGTCAAGTTTCCTTGAGCTTAGCGTCGCGCGGCTTTAATGGAAAACTGCGAGTTTGGAATTCTTACCCTTACAAACCTTCGCGAAGATATATATTTGAAGCTTTGTTTGGGTGTACAGTTTTAACTTTGTTAAACGTGCTATTTCAACATTAAATTACTCGTTCGCAGGCTCTGCCTCCCATTTACCCTTCGCCACCCGAGGCAGAGCCTCTGGAAATCGGTTCCCAGGCATAGCCTAGGAACCAGTCAAATTTTCTGCCGGGCTGCCGGACTTAATATATGACTTTTATGAACATAATTAATGAATTTAATGAATTTACTTCCCAAGAAATCGGTTGAATAATTGTAGTCAACACTTATCTTGTGGAAATCCTATGATCAATAAACGACTACTCAAAAAAATAGCTTTTTTGTTAATGGCTTCATTAAGCCTATTGTTGGTAACAGTGACTCATGCAGCGGCCCAACAACTACCATTCTACTGGGATAACATCAACGTCATCATCGACGTTCAGACCAACGGAGATATGTTAGTTACCGAAACGGAAAAATATGTTTTCACAGCCGACTACAACACTGAACGATATCGCTACATTCCTTTGGATAAGGTCGATGAAATCAAAGATGTGACTGTTGCCGAAAATAATCAAATAATTCCTAGTAGCACTGGAACTGATGAAAACAATCAACTTTGGATTCGCTGGCAACATGAATTAAAACCGCCCGACTCACATACTTCTGTCATCAAATATCGAGTTGTAGGTGGATTGCAACAAGATGGTGAGAATACTCTAGTTTATTGGAAAGCCATTGCAGCGGGTCGTAAAGCTCCGATTAATAGTGGAATAGTTACGGTGAAATTACCAGAAGCTTTGTCAGGCAAAGTTCTCTCCTTTACGAATTTTGGTGCAGCAGCAGTTCCTCGTCAAGTAGATCCTAAAACATTTGAATTTGTGGCAAGTCAGCCTATTCTACCGGAACAAGAATTAGAAGTGCAGATTGCATTTCCCCAGGTGATTCTGAATATACCTCAACCTGGCTGGCAACAAAGTGGCAACCAATCTCAATCTTCTTCGGGAGCAGAAGGTTTTTTGACAAAACCCAGAGTCACTTCTCCAGCGCTTTGGATATTTGGAATCATCATTACTATATCCATGATTAATGGCGGCGGTGGTAGTGGTAGTGGCGGCGGTGGTAGCGACTATGACAGTGGCGGCAGTGGTGGCGGCGGCGGCGGTGGCGGCGGCGGTCGCGGTGGCGGTGGCGGTGGCAGTGGTGGCGGTGGCGGTGGTTAATATCAACGAGACTTACCCATCACCAGCAAAGAAACCGGGTTTTTACTGAATCTGCCGATTGTAACCAAGTATTCTCGCTAAAAACCCGGTTTCTGACTACCCGCGCGTCCAGGACTATTGTTGATAATTTTCGTATTCTCGTTAGTTTAGCGGGCAGGATTTGAATAAGGGCGATCGTACTTTCTTACAGATTGTACGATCGCTTTTAAATATTGGATGGAAATTTTAGTCACTCATTTTGAGATGAAACGATCGCACTTCATGCACAATCATATTCCAAATATGATTTTTATGAATATTAGGACTTACGCATTGACAAAATAACCAAACAGTGAATTGATAAATATAGGTCGTCTACTTTCTAGGTATCGGACAATGAGAAAAATAACTAAACCCTCTACGGCACAATGCAATATAGACCTTTACACCTTATTTTTG
>NZ_JANMZH010000835.1:0-15076 GCF_031383065.1 Microcoleus sp. OTE_8_concoct_300
AAATCAACAGCTTGATTCTCAATAGGTACGAAAATAAAAGCTTTCAGGGTTTCTTAATAAGAATGGATATTTGATGATTATTCGATCAAATGGTTACACCGTATAGGTTTTACTGCTTTTCACATGACCTGAATCCTTACCTCGGAGTTAAGGTTTTGCTGGTTGATGACGAGGTTGATTCGCGGGAATTTATGAGGTTTGTCTTGGCAGAAGAAGGGCCCGCAGTCAGGGCTGCATCGTCTGCTGCTGAGGCGTTTGAGGTAGCCCAGCAGTTTGGGCCGGATGTTTTGGTCAGCGATATCGGAATGCCGGAGGAAGATGGCTATTCGCTGCTACGAAGGCTGCGTTCAAAGAACACCGAGTCCGGAAAATTTTGGGCGATAGCTCTGATGGCTTATGCTAGGGATGAAGACCGCGATCGTGCTTTTGCTGCGGGTTTCGATCGGCATCTGTCTAAACCTGTGCAACCCGATATCTTGATAGACACTATAGTCAAGTTGAGGCAGCAAGCGCTAACAACTTAAAAAACTTAATTAATAATTGGTAATGGGGAATTGGTAATTAGTAATTGGGAAGTGGCAATTGTGCGTCCCGCCAGAAACTGGTTTCTTTATTATGTGTAACACTTTATTAGTTTGGGTTAATATGCTAAGATATCCAAAAACCACGGTAATTAAGTGGACAAACTTCAGACAGACATAGAGGCAATTTACTCTCAGATTGAGGAATTGCGCCGGGAACGCCAGCAGCTTAGCAATGCCGCCATCGCCCCCGCTGGGGATTCGCCCCAAGCGATCGCCGATGCTTACCGCCGTCACGCGAGGGAAACAGCACAAGTGTCGGCAGAAGTCAAGGGGATTGATGATGCGATCGTGGCTCTGTCTGCTCAACTGAGTCAGAAAAAGCAGCAGTCGGTAAATTTGCAAAGAAGCAGTCCGATGGAGCAGCAAGTTGAAGAAGGAAGAGCGCTCGCTCACGGACACGCGGAACGGATTAATGAACTGGCGGCCGAACTGGCGGCGGAAGTGAAGGGACTCAAAGCCATCGCCGACCAAATTAGTCCCAGCTACTGGCAGGTTTATTACAAGCCTTTTATTACTGGTTTTAAGAGTATTACTGTTCCCTACGTGCGCTCCGACGGGGATGTTTGGACTATTGTCAATCGAGTAGTTTAGAGAGGCTGGGGGAGCAGAAATAAGAAGCACTCAAGACAATTTTTTTCCTGTCCCTATTCCTCAACCTCAACCCCGCAGCAGTTGTTTAATAGTGCCGACCAATTCCTGAGGGTGAAATGGCTTAGCGATGTAAGCGTCGGCTCCCTGTTTCATTCCCCAGTAGCGATCGAACTCTTCGCTTTTGCTCGAACACATTACCACTGGCAAATTCTGAGTTTTAGGGTCACTTTTGAGCCTGCGACAGACTTCGTAGCCGTTCATCCGGGGCATCACGATATCCAGAACGACTAAATCCGGGCGGTTAGCCTTGATTTGCTCTAGAGCTTCTACGCCATCACTCGCTACCGTGACGTTGAGTCCTCTACCTTTGAGCAAGTCGGCGATCATCTCCCGCAGAGTGACGCTATCATCAACAACCATAACTGTACTCATAGAATAATCCCTACCAAGTTTCTGGGTTGAAACGTTCACATTAACGTTTACACTAACGTTCACCTTCAAAAGTGTCTTTTCCTGATTGAGATCGCGCTCTGCTAGATGTAGTTTACCCACTTTTGCTCATTTCTCAATCATTTTCTGAGTAATTATCGCAAAATTAAAGCTCCGCGCAATCTCGGTTGACACACGAGGCTCTGTCAGTTAGTCTATCATTTTCTTTCTCAAATGGTACTTTTATCAAAAAATGAGGGTGTAGCTTGGTTGTGCGTTTCCGGTTGAGGACGGCGGCGCTGGGCCGCCTGCATCAAAATTTGTCTAATTAGGATTTTTCGTACCTAAAGCCGATAGTTTTTCGTCGTAGAGCGTCTTTAAAACGACCGGGCGCTGCCGGTAGCTGTGACCGGAGTTTTTGCAGCCGTTAGCAACGATTCCCAAGACGGAAGCTCCAGAAATTTTTAATTCTTCTAAAACTTTACGAACTTGCGATCGGTCTGTTTTCCCAATTTGCACGACCATGATCGTAGCGTCTGTGTGAGCTGCGAGCAAGTGGGTGTCTGCCAAGCCTGCTAGTGGCGGGGTGTCATAAATCACTAAGTCAAAAAATGCTTGAAATTGCTCCATCAGATAGTGCATTTTTTTGGAAGAAAGAAGCTTGATCGGATCGGGGGGAATTTGGCCGGCGGTGAGTACGAACAAATTGTCTTGGTTCGGCGCTCGCTGAATCGCGTCGTTGAGGCTGATGTCTGTGGAGATGGCATCGCCCAGGCCGCGCAGGTTTGGCACTCCTAACTTAGCGTGCAGTTGCGGGCAGCGTAAATCTGCATCTACTAACAATACTCGCTGTCCGACTGCTGCTGCTGTGGCGGCCAGGTGCAAAGCTACTGTAGATTTGCCGTCTCCGGCTACGGCGGAGCTGACTAAGAGCGATCGAATCGGCCTGCCTGCACTGAGCAAGTGAATGTTCGTGTAGAGCGATCGAAATGCTTCTAAAAATTGATAGTCCAAGTCGCTGAAAATACTTCGCCTCCCGAGCATCGGAGCAGTAGGTTTAGCTTCGCCCGGTTCGACTACTTCCACTTTGGAGTTCGAGCGAGCCGGTGTGAGTTTCCTCGGTGTGGCTGGCGCTCGGTCCTTGACTTTTTTGGTAAACGGAATCACCCCTAGTATAGGCAATCTTGTAGCCATTCTCAGTGATTCTGGAGTGTGGAAAACAGTATTTAGCATCTCTACGAGCAAGCCGACTGCTATGCCCAGCAGACCGCTTAAAATTACTGCCAGCGTTAACTGTTTTTTGGTTTGTTTGACGGTAGCTGTTATATACCTGCCGCGGTTGTCTAGCGGAATTTCCGGAGGATTGATCAGCACCCAGGGTATTTGCTGCTGAGCCGCATCGATCCGCAAGGCTTCTCGTTTTGCCAAGAAGTCCGACAAACTCTTAGTAACTACTTGCAGTTCCTGCTGTAAATTTTCGTATTGTCGGGTTGTCACTGAAAAGGTTCTAATTTTTTGGTGGAGATCCTTTTGCACAGCAGTCATTTCGCGATCTTGCGCTTCAATTTGTTCGATTTGAGTCTCCAAATTTCCCATCACCACTTCTTTTGCTTGTTGAGTGGCGGTTAAAATCAGTTCTTCCCGACTTTTTCGCAGCGCTAAAACTGGCAAACTGTCTTCTCTGTACTGAGCTAATTTCATGGACAAATCCGAGTCTATTCTCTGAATTTGACCTAAGATTCCGCCATAAGCTTGTCCTTGGGTGACCAGCAGCCCCTGGGGATTATTTTCGTTGAGTAATTTTTCATAGCTTTGGTAGAGGTTGCGCATCCCTTTTAGCTGTACTCTGATTTCTACTTGCTTGTTCCGAATGCCTTGAACTTGTTCAGACAGAGATTTTCCCTCTAGCAGGGGGTCAAACAAGTTTCTCTGCTGTCGCAGTCTTTGGACTTGCAATTGCAGAACTTCCACTCTTTCTCGGAGCTTGGGCATCTCCATATCTATAAAATTAATGCCTTGATTAATGCCCAGCAGCCGTTGCTGCAAGCTGTACTCTAGATAAGCCTTAGAAATTTTATCCAATACACCGTAAATTTTTTTGGGGTCTGAATCTTTGTAGCGAACTTGTAAAATTTTTGTGCCTTGCTGTTTGCCATCTTTCGCGTAGCTGAGGCGGTTGATAGACATTTTTGAACTCAGTTCGCTATAGTTCATGTTGGGATACCAAGCTCGCAATTCCTGAATCACTGGCTGCATCATTTTGGGACTGCGCAAAATCCTAATTTGGGTTTCGTAGTCTACTAAGCTAATTCCTTCTATATTAATTCTTGCTAAATCGGCAGCGAGGGTGTTGTTTAATTGTTTGGATAGCAAACCTTCGGCCGTGGCTGGTTCTACTAACAGGGAAAAGGAGCCTTCATAGTCGATAGTTATGCTTTTAGAATTGACGACAATTGCTGTTCCTGCGAGGGTGCTTAAAGCAATGGTGGCTGCTGCCATGACCAGGAAGCGGCGGCGCACGACGCCTAACAGCCAGGACAAGTCTAGCTTTTCTTCCTCTGTCTCCTCGACCAAGTTATCTCTGTAGTTCTCTGTAGAGAACTCCGGCAGTTTGCCATTTGATTTAGGTGTGAAGGGTTGGTAATCTTGTCTGCTATCCATATTCAGCCTGGGTATTTTTGAGGTTGATATTTTTGAGGTTGATATTTTTGAAGCTCCGGCGTCGCGGCTGGGGAATCTTATTGTTTAGTTTATTCTAGCCTTTGCCAGGAATTATCCACCTCACCAGTCGCGTTCTTACCTGAATAAAAAGCGGAAAATGTTTATAAAATTTAACACTCCCGTAGCTGGGCCGACAGGCCCGATTACAGCGTTCATGCGGTCTACCAAGTTGGCGAGACCGCTGCGCGATACAATAATCATGTCGTTGTTGCGAAGTTGAGGATTGAGTTCTTCGTTAATTCCTTGAGTTAAATCGACTTCGATCGTCCTTTTAGTAGCTGTACCGTCGTTATTGAGGCGGACGAGCTCAACTTGATTCCTTCTAGCTCTCGTATTCTCGTAGCCAAAAAATCCTCTGGAAATTAAAGCTTGATTCAGCGTGGCATTAGCTGGGAGCCTCACCGGATCGAGGGGTGTTCTGACTTCTCCTACTATATAAACGTTAATGCCGGGGGGAGCAAAGTTAGTGCTAGCGATCACGCCAGCTTCTGCGGGGTTGACAATCGTGGCTTTGGGTACGATGATCGTGTCTCCCTCCTGGAGGATGGTATCTTGGGCGCCGTCGCCGGACTCTAGGAACTGCCACAGGTTGACTGGGATAATTTGTTCGCCTCTTCTGGTGAGGCGACGCACTTGGATTTGCCGGATGTCGGCCTCGGAGGTGATGCCGCCGGCGAGCTGAATGGCCCGGATGACGGTGGGGAAGCCTTGGCGGCTGAGTTCGCTTGTGGTGTTGCCGCCGATGACGACGTAAGCCCCCGGGCGGGTGACTTGGCCAACGATGGAGATTGATCGAGGTTTTTCTGGCGGCGGTGAAAAGTTGGCTGTCGCAAATTGGCGAGCTTCTGCTTGGTTAAAGTTGGCGATTGTGGGAATCACGATTGTGTCTCTATCTTGCAAAATGATGTCTTGAGAGATGTCTCCTTCTTGCAAGAATTTCCACAGGTTGACGTTGAGCACTTGATCCGGGCCATCTGCTTGGGGACGGCGGACGCGGATGTTGCGGAGGTCGGCGATACCCGTGACGCCTTCTGCGAGTCTGATCGCTTGGGTGACGGTGGGGTACTGCACGCTCGGCGCGGTCCCCGGGCCGGCAGTCAGGGTGAGGATGAAGTTTCCGGGTCTGGTGACTTCTCCGATGACGCCGACGTTGAGGGGGCGGGCAGCGACGAGGCTGACTGTGACTATGGGGTCTTTGAGGACGCGGCGGTAGGCGTTGCGGATGATGTTGGTGGCTTCTACTAAGGTGCGACCGCGGATGGAAACCAGGCCGATCAGGGGGAGGTTGACAGAACCGTCGGAAAGCACTTCGTAGCCGCGAGTCAGGTCGGGTACTTCGAGTATTTCTACTAGAATGCGATCGCCACCGCCGAGTTTGTAGCTTTCGGGCGATCGCCTAACGGGCGCACCAGTCGGGACTTGCTCTGCGCCTAGCGGGATGGGGAGTTGTGCCGGGGTGCTTCTGGGGTCAGCGATGACTGTGGAAGTAAACAAGACCAGACCCACAACCGACCGGGCGATCTTTCTTGGAAAATGGGTCTTAACCATACACCACCTAATTTTATCCACTATGATTTATATAAGTGTAGCCTTTTTAGTGCTGGGCAAAAAGCTCATTATTTTAAGCGATCACCGAAAAAAGGATGCTGTATTTTTGCTTTATGGCTAATTTCTGTGTTAGCGTGGTTGCGGGTTAACGGCTATATTTTATATCTAGATTACTTGAGTTTGTTTTTGATAAAGGAAAGCAATTATGACTAAACCAGTGTCTAAAGGAAGAATTCTGAAAGAGCTGATTTTAGGTAATTCTTCATTGACATGGATGCTAATTGCTATACTCGTGATGGCGACTTTGCTATTATTTCAAGTGGCAAGCCGTAAAAAAATAGGTGTGGCTTTAGAAAAAACCTTTGCTGGTTTGTATATTTTCATCTCTCCCTTTCTCACACAAACTCCTTTTAATTACTTGCATTTTATTAATTTGCAAGACCCACAAGGCGGTATTTTAAAAATGCTACCTTATTTTTTTTACCCGTGGGTAGTATTAATTTTATTTTCTCGTATCAAAGCTTTTGGTAGCAAGTTTATAGATTTTTTTGCCAAAGTATTGATCATGAATCCTTTCTTTTTACTTTATACATTACTGCCATCACTCTCTACATTATGGTCTCTAGTTCCTGAAGAAACGCTAAGATCAGGCCTAGCTTTTTCAGGATTTACTGCTTTCGGGTTTTACTTAGCCGCGCAATATAAATGGGATGATCTATCTCGTTTTTGGCGGTGGGGATACACGGCGCTGGGTTTGGCAAGTTTTATAATGAAACCACCGGGAGCAGGCGACTTTGTAGGCCTGACGCAATCTAAAAATTCTCTCGGGGGAGTCCTAGCTTTATGTACGGCTTTTTGGTATTTGCATTATTCTCAAGGAGCTAAAACTAACAAAGAACGCTGGATTTCTTTGGGACTGATGTTTTTTTCTTTTTACCTGGTGAGAGCTAATAAGTCGGGAGGGGCTCTAGTTGTTACTATAATATTAATAATTGCAGTGTCCTCGCTAAATTTTCTAAAAAAGTTAAGTTTTCAGTGGGCATTTACTGCGATTATATGTTTCCTGGTGGTCAGCATAATTATGACTGTTTTTGTAGTAGACAACCTAGAGGAGATTATTGTAGGTGGGTTAGGCAAAGACTTGACTCTAACTGGGCGGACCGAATTCTGGCCGCAGTTAATTGATGCGGTCAACCAGCGCCCCTGGTTTGGCTACGGATACTATGGATTTTTTCAACAAGATAAATTAGGCCCCGCTACTCCTGCTTATTTTATTTATACTTCTAATGGATTTCAACCGAAAAATCCTCACAATGGCGCGATCGGAATATTGTTAGCCTTCGGTTGGCCTGGATTAATCTTAATGATGATTTCCCTGCTTCTTAATTTGGCTTACGCAGTCCGGTATTTGAGTCGTAGCACGCTGGAAGAAGCGGGAATGCCTATTTGTTTTCTGGTGTCTATTATTATGAGCAACATCACAGAAGGTTATATCGTGACAACCGGGAATGCTTGGCTGAGTTACGTAATGTTGACGGTTAGACTTGCCATAGATAATACTAGTAACACTTCCAACAGTAGCAGCAACCCTCCAAGGCGTTCTGTAGCTCGCACTGTCGACTGAAGTAATGTTCCTGGCACGTATCCCAGATGTGGTAAGCTGTCCTATAATATCATCTAACGAGTGTGATATTACTGGATAGCCCAGCTTTCCACAACCGCCTTTATATTTTCCTAAACACTTAAAATCTTCTGATGTTAGACAAGCTAGCTGGGATAAGTCAAAAGCTTGGGCCTGGTCTGCGCCAGGTACTAAGCAACATAGCTTGGCTGTTCACTGACCAAATCTTACAGATGGGTTTGGGTCTGGTGGTAGGTCTTTGGGTGGCTAGGTATTTGGGGCCGGATCAATTTGGCTTGCTCAACTACGCCCTCGCCTTTGTATCTCTGTTTAGTGCGGTGGGCTCAATGGGGTTGGGCCGAATCGTCATCCGCGATATCGCTAGCAACCCTGAATGCAAAAATGAGACCCTCGGAACTTCCTTCGGACTGCAATTTATGGGTGGTCTGATTACTCTGGTGTTAACTGTCACCGTGATTTCCCTATTTAAGCCGAATGACAGCCTGACTCGCTGGCTAGTGGGCATCATCGCGGCCGGAACTATTTTTAATTCTTTTGAGGCGATAAATTTTTGGTTTCAGTCCCAAGTCCAGTCAAAATATACAGTGTTGGCGAAGAATTCGGTATCTTTTTTGGTCGCCGCTGTCAGAATTGGGTTGGTAACATTTAAGGCTCCCCTACTTGCCTTCGCCTGCATTCGATTGGTAGAGGTGGCAATGGTAGGCATGGCTTATGTATATTTTTATCAGCTTACTGGCAATAAAATTAAGCATTGGCAATTCAATTGGGAGCGGAGCAAGGAATTGCTCTTGGAGAGTTGGCCGATAATTTTGTCAGGATTGGCAGTCTATGTGTACTCGAAAACCGATCAGATTATGCTCGGTGCTATGAATAAAAATGCTGAACTGGGATATTATGCTGCGGCTGTTAAAATTTCGGAAATCTGCGATTTCTTACCGATGATCCTATCAAGCTCTATTTTTCCGAAGTTAGCAGCTTTGAGAAAAAATAATTATGAAGAATATCTAAATAAATTTCAAATTTATTCAGATATAATGATATTTTTTTGGCTGGGAGTGGCAATCCCGATTTCATTGCTTTCTCCGTTAATAGTGCATCTGCTTTACGGGGAAAAGTTTGCGAAGTCAGCATCAGTTTTGGCAATCTATGTTTGGGCACAATTTGGCAGTAACTTTGGGGTGGCGCGGAACACCTACTTTACCATAGAAGGTCAGTTGCGCTACGGTCTTTACTTGACTGTGGTTGGCTCTATTTTAAATGTGGGATTAAACTTGCTACTGATTCCTAAGTATGGAGCTTTTGGAGCAACTGCGGCTACTTTGATAACTTATTTTTACGTGATTATATTGGTCAATTTCTTGATTAAGGAATTGCGACCTTTTGGAAAATTTATCTGGCGCTCTCTAAACTTATATGAGGCAGCTCGTAGAATCAGAGGATTGATACAGTGATCGAAATTAAACCCAACATCCAACAGCGCTCAAATTGCCCCTATTGTGGGAGCGAGCTCAATCCCAAAACTATTTTGTGGCAGGGAATTCACATTGTTATAGATTCTAAGTGCGGCGGATGTGGCAGCGAAATCATGGACGAGCTGAAAGTAGGTCATGGAGTCACAAACTCCCTGCAACTTGATTTAACGAAAGCAGCAGTTTTTGCGGAGAATGCTTTCGCAAAGGATTGGTTGGGGAAAGCGTTACTCAGCTCACTCCAAAATCCTCGCTCCGAAAAACTTGAGATTGCAAAAGAAATTTTTAAGCCGTGCAAGCGAGCAATCATCTTAAACTGTATCGATCATCTTTATGGTCACTCCCTGTTAAAGTTGCTAAATGCACAAAGGCACTTAGACGGCAATCCTGAGTGTGGATTAGTGGTGATAGTTCCTAAGTTTTTAAGGTGGATGGTTCCCGAGGGAGTTGCTGAAGTCTGGACAGTGCCTATTTCTTTACAAAATGGTCAAAATTACTATCCCAGCTTCGCTGAGTTTGTTGAAAAAGAAACTAAACGCTTTGAAGAAATTTATGTCAGTGAAGCTTATTCTCATCCAAGTCGGTTTGACATCACGCGGTTTAGTGGAGTACCCAAACACAACTTTGAGGAGAAAGAAATAAAGATTACTTTTATTTGGCGGGAGGATCGTCTGTTAGTTAACCCTTTGCTCTTGCGAGGTCTTAGAAAGCTGAATCAAGGAGAAATCGCACTGGCATTGCAAAATGTGAAAATTCAGCAGTGCTTTGAGAAAATCAGGTTGCAAGTACCTGAAGCAAAATTTGCAGTGGCTGGTTTGGGGACAAAAACTAAGTTTCCAGAATGGATTGAAGATTACAGGGTGGATACTTTTAATGAAAAAATTGAAAAGGAAATATGCCGTGTTTATTCAGAAAGCCGCTTAGTAATTGGTCTTCATGGCTCTAATATGCTGTTGCCTTCTAGCCATGCTGGCATGACAATTGATTTGATAGATGGGCGGTGGGGGAACTTTGCCCAAGATATTTTATACCAAGAAAGCGACCCTAGAATGGCTACTTTTCGCTATAGATTTTTGCCGTATCAGACTAAAAATGATACACTGGCATTCATAGCGGCTGTGATGCTTCTAGGTTGGTCTAGGTTTAAATCCCAGATGACTGCCGATGTTGTTAATTCAGATGTTGAAAAGTAGTAGAAAAGAGAAAGAAGCAAAATGTTAAGGCGCGATCAGGAACTTAGAACCCATTTGAGATATTTAGGGCGATAGAGTATGATAGCCAGAAGTAATGGAATGAAACTAAGTCAGGGCTAAAATGGGGTATTCAACCGATGTGACAGATCGAGAGTGGGAAATTATCGAGCCGTTGTTACCACAAAAAAAGAAAACCCGACCACCAGTGTGGACAAAGCGGCAAATTCTGAACGGGATATTTTATCAACTCAAAAATGGTTGCAATTGGGGGGACTTACCTAGAGACCTGCCACCCTATTCTACTGTATTCTGGCATTATAAGCAGTGGTGTGAAGATGGCATTTGGAAAAATATCATGACGGAGTTACACGGAAGAATGCGCGAACAAGTAAAAAAAAACCACAGTGGACGACCTTGATCATGATCGATTCGCAAGCAGTGAAGAACACTTGTAATGCTAGTGTTGAATCATTCATGTTTTTGTTTTTACAAAGCGACAAATGGGATTAAAAGACATCTAGCGGTAGATATATTAGGCTTTCCTTTCTTCACTCACTGCACTCCTGCCAATGTATCTGATGACCAGGGATTGATTGAGATGCTCTCCCACAATATTGATTACTTCAAATCTAAACCGCTGGAACTTCCAAAAATTACCATCTTGCTAGATAATGGTTATCATCCTGACAAGCTGACGATCGCATTGGAACTGATTTACCCGGAAATCATGACCAAGATCCAATTGCAACTCTCACCTAAACCGTCGAAAGCAGAAAAGGAAGCCAAAGGCAAATCAGGATTTGTGCCAGTTAAGGCTAGGTGGGTGATTGAGAGATCTAATGCTTGGGTAGAGCGATGCAAAAGCAAGCGTCAAAAACTTTGACCGGACACTTGAACGGGCAAATGCCAAGCTCCAGCTTTGTTTTGTCCGCTTGATGCTCCTACGATTAGCTGTAAGTTAGAAAGATCTCAAATGGGTTCTATAAACCTGTACCAATTGATCTATCTGAAATTTAAAAGCCTCAAATCCTCACTGTGCCGTACAAAAAAGCTGTACCAAATAATCCATGCTATAATTGGTACAGTTTAATTTTCACTTCTTTAAGTTTTTGAGATACAAAAAAAGTAGTTCCCACAATCCTTATAATCCATGCTATAATTGGTACAGTTTAATTTTCACTTCTTTAAGTTTTGGAGATACAAAAAAAGTAGTTCCCCGAATCCTTATCCAGTAAAAGTTTCAGCCTTAGCGTAAGTTTCTGTACAACTGCTCATTTACCACCGTAATACGAGCAAGTGCTATTATACTCTCACATCAATTTTTTATACTTGAGGAGAATTGAATATATGTTATGTCCTATTTGTGGAAATCCATCATCTAAAGATTTTGTGTCCATACATAATCATGATATTTTTAAGTGTCATTTTAAAGATTGCGGTCATTTATTTATTGGGGATCAAATTGATGGCCAAGGTGTAATGGAACAACCGGATGCTGACGAGCTTTATGAAACATATAAAGATAGAAACTACCAATTGATAAGATTTTGGAAAAAAAGAGATTTTATATCTGGAAACAAAAGCGTATTAGATGTCGGGGCTGGAACTGGACATATTTTAAGAAGTTTGAAAGATGTATTTCCTAATATTTCAATAACTTGCATAGAACCAAGTAAAAAAAACCAACCAAATTTAATAAATTTTGGTTTTAAAGTGGTTGATAGTTTTGGAGATTTAACCGAAAAATTTGATGCAATTCTGTTGATGGAAGTTGTTGAACATGTAAACAATCCGGTAAATTTTTTGTCGCTATGTAAAGCAAATTTAAAAAATAGTGGCAAGATTTTTTTGACTACTCCTTGTGGTGAACTTAGAAATGGAAGTCGGGATACAAATGCATATGACACAAAAGAACACGTACATTTTTTTACTGAAAAGTCGTTAGAGTTAACATGTAAAAAAGCTGGTTTGCCCGTAATTAAATTAGAAAAAATTCCTGAGCTATATCCAAAGGAAAAAAGTGAAAGTAAATTGAAAGACTATATCAAAAACTACAAAAGCAGAACAAAAAATTACATCAACACTTTACGTTTTCAAGAAAGTATAAATCCGAAAGTTGGATTCTATCATCTTGTAGGATTTATAAAACCCATTTGAGATCTCTGTCTGTAGCTGCAAGCCTTATGCCCTTATAGGTTTCATCTCTTTTGCTATCATGGCTCCCTAGTTTTGCGCCCTGTGTCCACTGGGTTGCTGAAAACAGCTTTACTGTCCGCCTTGTATTCCAAGAAAAGATCCCAAATGGGTTCTATATTTATGTTAGCATCTCTATTCCTAACCCGAGCTAACTCTTGCAATTATGCCTCCTGGGCTGATTGTATCATAACCAGTAGTAATTACTGTGGATGAAGGGCAAGCAATTCTAAATTTAAGATTAGACAACCGTAAGGCAGCCGGAGATCAGGACTAGGATAGAAGTTGGACGCTCACAGAAGAGACGATTTAGGCACTGAGACGGCTAAGTTTTTTGGCTTTGATGGGCTACTGGTAGGCAACCATAGCCCCAGTCAAAGATCGCCGGAAGCCAAATCACAATACCCTCGAGACGATTGTGGAAAGCGTAGTATAATTAAAACCATTAAATAGAGTCCAAGAAATGTCCAATTACAAAATCCAAACACCTGTCGCTTTTATCATCTTCAAACGTCCAGATACAACGGCTAGAGTATTTGAGGCAATTCGTCAGGCCAAACCCCCCAAATTGCTAGTAGTTGCTGATGGCGCACGTCCAGATAGGCTTGGAGAAGACAAAGAATGCGCGGCCGCTAGAGCTATTATTGACCAAGTAGATTGGGACTGCGAAGTTTTGAAAAATTACGCCGACGTAAATTTGGGTTGTCGGAAACGGGTTTCTAGCGGTATAAATTGGGTGTTTGATACGGTTGAAGAGGCAATTATTATTGAGGATGACTGTCTCCCTCATCCTACATTTTTCCGCTTCGCTGAAGAATTGCTCGACCGTTACCGAGACGATCAGCGGATTCTGTCAATCTCTGGTCAAAATGTTCAGTTTGGGCGGAAAAGAACTGATTATAGCTACTATTTTTCTCGCTACAATCACTGCTGGAGCTGGGCAAGTTGGAGGCGAGCTTGGCAGCACTATGATTTAGATATGAACCTGTGGCCAGAAATTCGCGATGGTAATTTTTTGATGGATGTACTGGGAGACTCCCATGCTGCAAAAGTTTGGACAAATACTTTTCAGCTTTGTTATGAAAAAAAATTACAGAGTTGGGCTTTTCAGTGGACATTTGCTAGCTTTATTCAAAATGGTATGAATATTCTTGCGAATGTTAATTTAGCTTCTAATATCGGACATGGTGTAGGGGGAACTAATACGGAGGATGTTGACAGTCCTTACAGTAATATGCCTGTAGAAGCTATGACATTTCCGATGAAACACCCGCCCTTTGCAATTAGAGATACGCAAGCAGATAATTTTACAGAAAACACTTTATATGATTACAATCCGCCCTTGGTAAGGAAGGTGCAAAAAAAAGTCAGTAAACTTTTGAAACAAATCAGGTAAAATTAGCTATCAATCTAGAGGATAGGCAGGCGAAATGAAGGTTGTACTTCTCAATAGTTCTGATACTGAAGGGGGGGCGGCCCGCGCCGCTTATAGGCTGCACCAAGGTTTGCAGGGGATTGGCGTGTCTTCGCAAATGCTGGTGAAAAATAAGAAAAGTGGCGAGCCGAATGTCATATTGTCACAGAATGGCATTGCGAATAAGTTTGATAAGATTATTTCAACTATATCAAACTCGCCATTGCGACTTTACCCTGAGAGAAATCGCGGTATATTTTCTCCGGAATGGCTGCCGGACTCCCTGGCTGCTAAAGTGGCAAAAATTCAACCAGATATTATTAACCTGCACTGGGTTTGTGGGGGTTATATGCAAGTAGAAAGTGTTCCGAAGTTTAATAAACCACTAGTCTGGACGCTCCACGATATGTGGCCTTTTACAGGTGGATGCCACTACAGCGAAGAGTGCGAACGCTACACTAAATCTTGCGGTAGCTGCCCGCAACTGCACAGCAGCAAAGATTCGGATCTGTCCCGGTGGGTGTGGCAGCGGAAAGGTAAAGCTTGGAAAAATATTGACCTAACTCTCGTTAGCCCTAGTGCTTGGTTGGCTAAATGCGCTAGTTCTAGTTCTTTGTTCAAAGATTATCGAGTTGAGGTAATTCCTAACGGCATCGATATTCAAAAGTACAAACCCATCAATAGTCAATGGGCGCGAGAAATCCTGAATTTACCTAAAGATAAACAAATTTTACTCTTTGGAATTGCAGGTGGAACTAGCAACCGCTGGAAAGGGTTTAATCTGCTAGTATCTGCTTTGCAAAGCCTGAGCAAGTCGGGGTGGAAACATCGGATAGAGCTGCTGGTTTTTGGTTCTTCTCAACCGGAAAATGCCGTTGAACTGGGTTTTAAAGCTCACTATTTGGGTAATCTAGCAGATGATATCTCCCTAGCAACAGTTTATGCAGCAGCAGATGTCTTCGTAGCCCCTTCTGTTTACGATAATTTGCCAAACACGGTGGTTGAAGCTGGAGCCTGTGGCATCCCCAGCGTCGCATTCAATATCGGGGGACTGCCGGATATGATCGAACACTGCTCAAATGGCTATTTAGCTAAACCTTATGAAACAGAAGACTTAGCGCGAGGAATTGCTTGGGTTTTAGAAGATCCTGATCGGCATGAAAAACTCTGTCGCAGCGCTCGCCTCAAAGTTGAAGAAAAATTTACATTACAGCTGCAAGCTCGCGCGTACAAAAACCTATATGAAGAAATCTTGCAAGCAGCTAATGGTGTTGATTGAAGAAAGCAAGGAT
>NZ_JANMZH010000100.1:0-9943 GCF_031383065.1 Microcoleus sp. OTE_8_concoct_300
CGCGATAAATTCGGTTTAGCAATTTCAAGGAAAGTGGATTAATATCTCGAAGTAAAAACATATAAAATCTCTTTAAATACAACTTACTACTTTAGTATATCATATTAGTTATTTATGTAATTAATTTTGTTTAACTACTTAAGCTGTTGTGCATTTGAATAGAATGTCAACAAACAATTCGGTGTCTTGTGGGGTGGGCGTCTCGCCCGCCCTGAATATGCAATTTAAATGCGTGACAGGTTATCAGTCAAATTAATTTGTAGTGAAGAATGCAAGTCTTCTGCTTTTTATTAAGAGTTGCATTCTTCACTACAAACCTAATTCTATCAATGTCCAAAAATATCCGTCAGGTGCAATGAAGGAAAAACTTTGCTCCCCAAATTCATTAGCGACTATTTCTGTAATTTTTTGTGCATTGCTGGCTTTGACTCGCTGAAAATATTCTGCAATACTAGACACTCGATATGTGTACAGCGACATTCCCAAACATCCGGGATTGGCGCGATCAAATCGATCGCCTAGTGCGATCGAACTCGGGAACCTCAGAATATGCAGTCTACCCGATCGCGCGGCCTGAAAATCTGTTTTCGACGATCGGGGGTCATCAAAAGCTGTCACCACGTATCCTTCCCCAGACTGAAGCTCAAAAATCTCCCTTCCGGCGAGGGAAGACTCAAAGGTAGTTTCTACATCGTCGCGCGCCCGAATCAACCCCAGAACTTCTTCATAAAATAGCAGCGTTTCTTTGCTGTCATCTTGAATTACCATTCCCATGTGGGTAATTTGACTGGTTTTTAAAAGAGCATTTGAATTGATTTTCCCGTAATTAGGCAAAGCATAATTGAATCTTTGAAAAAAAACTTGCCGACTCAAAGGCTGCAAAAGCATCATCTCACGCACTCCGACAGCCGCCTCCACAAAAGGACACGGTTTTCGCTCTTTGTTGTAAAGAATCTTCCACTGTGGGGATGTATATTTGACTGGCCAATTGGCAGATGCAGACTCTTCGGCATGGTTGAGGATATTCAACAAATCAGCAGTTAAAGTAGCTGCCCAACGGTTGCCTTTCACCTTCATTGACGACATTTGCAAACCATCGTTTGTAGGTTTTTCCCAAATCATCAAGCGAATTAATCCGTGATCCGCATCTTGGTGATAGAGTCGAATCGATCGCACTTTTGAACTAACTCCATATAATTCGCGAGCCTCGGATGCGGATAATTCTCCGATTTGACCGATCCGATATCCAAATTGCTCCCAATATTGCAGTTGTGGAATCGCATCGGCTACGCCAATACACACTTCGTAAATGCCTGCGATGGAAAGGGGCTGCACTTGATTCATACTTTTTGAAACATAATTTACGCACTTTTACATCGGAGTGTTCGTTGTGAGAGTTCTAAGCGAGATATATATAGGCAAAGCTTTGCAGGGTGTTCCAAGCGAGATATATAGGCAAAGCTTTGCAGGATGCTCGCACTCCTAAAAAAACGCTTTTTACAAAACCGGGATGCTTCCGATACATCGCTGCTCAAACCAAGATTTATTAGAATAAACCGGGTTGATGAGCGTTAATCTTAGAAAGAGTAAACTCGCCCTTTTTCATCAATATAAACTGACCGATCTTGCCTGGTGCGGCTGTCTGATCTGGTGATGCGAATCGTCACAATATTTTTCTGCGAGTCAACGTTATAGTCGTATTTCAAAGTTGTGGTTCCTGTTGTGGCATTAATCGGAATATTGGCAATGTCGCCGGTGCGATTACTGATGCGAACACTGAGGTTTTTGCTGGTTCCGACAGGCAAGGATGACAAGTTGGCACCTGATTGACCGTATTCTAGGTTTAATCCAGTTTCATTTAAGAGTCTGAGGGTAATGTTGCGAGTATTGTCAACCTGCGCTTGAGGTTGCCAGAATCCTGGTTTTGTGCCACCGTCAGTTGCAGGTTGAGATAATGCTGGATGGGGATGCAGAAAGCCGAGGGTGGCAAGTATTGCTGCGGTTGCAATGATTTTTGATTTCACTGTTTGTACCTCCGGGTCAAGTGTTGGTGATATTTCTAGCATAGCTTTAAAATCGGATCTTTTGATAGCGGAAGGAAAAAGGAGGAAGAAGCAATCTTCAGCTCATGTTTCAGCAATTAATAATGTCCTCACCGTCGGGCGCGGTTGCTATATCTACTCAGAAACCGGGTTTCTGTAGTTGTTAATAGTCTTGGACGCACGGGTTATCTAGAAACCGAATTTCTGAGGGGGTGGCTGCTTGCCAAAGGTATGATTTAGAGTAGAAACCGGATTTCTGAGGTAAAGTGCATCCGGGAGTGGTTAATTGTTAATTATCGATCGAGCGACTTCTAGGATTAGGCGCTGTTCGGCGCGGACGATCGCCCTGCAAGTTTGTTCTACAGTATCGACATTGACCGAAATAGACGAAATCCCCCACCGCACGAAGGATTCAACTGTCTCGGGATACAAAGCTGGAGCGTCGCCACAGATCGAGCAAGGAATGTCGGCGGCCCGGGCCTGAAGGATTAATTGTTCGATCGCCCTCATCACTGCTCGATCGCGCCCGTTGAAAGCACCTGCTACCTGTTCGGAGTTGCGGTGAATGCCTAACAGAAATTGGGTTAAATCGTTGGTGCCGATAGAAATTCCTTGAACTCCTGCTTTTACATAATCTTGCAATAAAAATAACACCGAAGGAACTTCCGCCATAATCCACAGTTGAAAGTCGGCTGAGCGGTTTTTCCAAATAGTTTCTAAGCGCTGGCGGCAGTAGATAAACTCCTCAACCGAGCGCACGAAAGGCAAAATTAAATTAACATTTCTATGGCCTGACTCGCAGACTTTTTGAAGTACGCACAGTTCCCAATCAAATAACTCCGGTTCAAAGGTATAACTGAAACTGCCGTGGGGACCTGACTCGCGCAAATCCAGAGAGCGATAAAATATCGGCCGTGGCGAAACGCCAGCAGCAAATAAACTCAGGCAATCCGCCATGCGATCGACAAATTCCGATTGGCGGCCGTTTTGCAACCAAATTTTGGGGTTTTGACAGTCCAAAGCTTCCAATGCCATTAATTCCGATCGCAGCAATCCGATGCCGTCTATTGGCAGATTTTTGAGGCGGTCGATCGAACTTGTTTGGCTGACATTAACTAGTAGTTGAGTCGCCCTTGGTGCGCCCCAAACATATTCGGCAGACTCAGATTGTCGAGATTTAGGCCCTTCATTCGACGATCGATCTGAGCTTGAAGATTGATGGTTGGCTATTGACATTTTTGCGGCTGTACTGTATGTAGCTGCATTTTTTTCTGTGTCCCAAAGCCGGCCGCTGTCTCCTGTCTCGATCGCATCCTGTTGGACGAGGGCAAAAACTTCTCCGCTATCGCCGTCTACCAACACGGAATCGCCCGAGGCGATGACCCGAGTGGCCCCGGCAACTCCCACAACGGCGGGAATCCCCAATTCTCTGGCTAAAATGGCGCCGTGGCCTGTCATGCCTCCTTGTTCGGCAATGACCCCTGCTGCAACTTTCAGCCAAGGCAGCCAATTGGGATCGATTGTCCGGGCTACCAAAATGCTTCCGGCTAAGAATTCCGCGTTTTCTGGGTGGGAATTACTCATAACTTGGGCAATTGCTTCGACTTTTCCTGATGCTGCTGCCAAACCTCTGAGTATCGCAGGAGTTCGGGCTGGGGCGATCGAGTTTGGGTGCTCTCGGGCGATCGAATTTTCCTCTACAGACCGGACTTTTTGCCCTTTGACAAGACGAACTTGAGTGAAATAAAACTGCGGTTCGCTGCTGTTGGCTGTCTGGTTTAGCGTCCACTCCAAAATTAAATCCGAGTCAAATTCTGCGATCGCTTTTTTGCTCAATTCAATGATTTTTTTGAGTTGCGATTCTCCTAAAACGTATTCAGTTTGTGCTTCCTCTCCCAGCACCAAAACTTCCAGGCAACTGCGAGCAAAATCAGGAATTAGAAATGCAGGATCGGGGATTGGGGAAACAGCCCAATTGTCGATCGGCAGTTTTTTTGTCGGTTCTCCCTCGTCGGCTTTGATATTGTACGCTAATGTTTTGTAACCGAGCCGCTGGAATTTAACCGCGCCTGTTTCCGGCTGCACTTGATAGTAATCGGGGATGGTTTCTCCCCTAGCGAGGGACATTCCCAAACCGCAGGTGGCTTGGATTTCCCACGCTGCACCCGCCTTAGTTTTCACCTCGCCGGCGGCTATCGCTCCTTGAAGTGGCTGCACCAAAACTGCGGGATTGATTTGTTGTACCAGCAGGCCGCACCGCTGCCAGTAAAATAGACTTCGGGCTCTGAACAGTTCTGCCCAAGCTCGTTTGATCCCGGCCCCAATGGCTTCTGGTTCTGCCCGTACTGCGTGAGCTTCCAGGATTCCGGTGGTTTTCGGGTTCCAAGAAGCCAGCCCAGGGCGAAAAATTAAGGCTTTGGAGTTTGAGTTGATTTGACAAACAGCAGACTCTAGGTTGGAGAGCAGTGAATCTGGCAGTTTGCCTGCGAGGATTTGGTGGCGGATGCTGCGGGCGATGGATTGCAGTTGTCTGGGTTCATCGACATTTAAGTGCAGGGAAGAGTGTGGCCAGTCAGCAAACAGCGGTTCTAGGCAGTCGATCGACTCTAAAAACTCCCAGAATGTGGTAGCTGGCACGACAAAACCCGGTACAACAGGATGATTTTTCTGGAGCAAACAGCTCAAGTAAAATGCTTTTTCTCCCACTGCATCTCGGTCTGAAGGTTGAATTTTGTCTAACCAGTAGAGGTTTTTCACGCTGCGAGCCTGTCCGTGGAAACAGATTGAATTTGATAGTTTTTCCCATTAATCACTTACCACAATTTTAGGATGAACCAGCGAAAATGGACGGGATTAGTCAAATCTTTTCTCAATCTATTTCTTAAGTCTAACTGTCCTCTTTGTCAGCGACCGGCTGCCGGAGAGTTTTGTCCGTACTGTCACAAGCAACTTCAGCGATGTCAGTTAACCGAGCCCGGCCGATTTTGGCATTCAGAGCAGCGTGTTTTTGTGTGGGGTGAGTACGGCGGGGCTCTCAAACGGGCGATCGCCGCTTTGAAATATGACGGCAATCCGCAATTAGCCAAACCTCTAGGCGGCTGGCTGGCAGAAGCTTGGCTGAGTTTTCCGGAATTAGCTATAGACAATTTAACAGTTGTACCGATTCCCCTGCATCAAGAAAAGCTCAAGGAGCGCGGTTTTAACCAGGCGGAACTTTTGGCTGAAAGTTTTTGTGAGCTGACTGGTTTGCCTTTGCAGCGGCACGGTTTGGAGCGGGTGAAAAATACTCAGGCTTTATTCGCTCTGACGCCACAGCAGCGGCAAGCGGAAATGAAAAATGCTTTAAGTTTGGGGAAAGATTTTCGTCGCCGACGCCCGCGCGATCGAGTGCTGTTAGTTGATGATATTTACACTAGCGGTACTACGGTTAAGTCGGCAATTCAAATATTGAAGCTGTCGGGAATTTCGGTTTACGGAACTGTGGCACTTGCAACTCCGAATAAGAGCGATCGGTAAGCTGTGACTGGCTTTAATTTTAAACAGGTTTGTAGTGAGGGAATGATATTTATCGGGATTTGCTAAGAAAAAAAAATTGGAAAAACGAACCGCGAAGACGCGAAGGACGCGAAGAAAGAGAAGAAAGAGAAGGGAGAGTGTTTAGGCTGGATTGAGGATTGTTGGAGGCTCGGCTGCAAGCGGGAATTGGTTGCTGATGTTCCATCGGCTGCCGTCGTGAAGCAGTAAAGTTAATGCCGAAGCGGTAAACTCAAAGTGGAGCGATCGCCCGGAGAATTCCAACCAAGCTGTTTGAAAATTCTCCTTAGTTAAATCGCGAAACGCTACTGTCATGTGCGGTACAAATGGGCGACTTTGAGAAACTCGATCGACAATTCCCAAATTTGCCGACCTATAACTCATCAAATATGAGTGCATCTCCAGCAATTCGGGCGATTTGACAACATCAACGTAAATGACGCGGGGGGCGAAAGCGGCAAAACCAGATAGAGTAACGGGAATGGCCCGCCGATTTACAGAAAACTGGTTCAAGCTTTCCTCTAATTTGGGGACATCCTCCGCTAACGAGTGAAAAGGAGGTTGCAGCGTGATGTGCGGCGGCGAATTTAAAGCACCGCGGCTGTTGTAGTGTTCCGCAAAATACTGTTGAATCTCAGTAATGTGCTGTTCAATATCGGGAGGCGGCACTAGGGCAATAAAAAATCGCTGTTGTGACTGGTTCATGGGATAACATCGCAGTTAAGGAAAAATGGTGGAAAATGGAATATAGAGCATTGGCCCGCTTGCTCCATTGCTCCTCACCCATTCCCAATCTAAAATATAAAATCTAAAATCCCAAATAAAATGCCTTGGTTTGTCAAAATAGAGCAAGGAATTGTCGAAAAGCCTGTCTTTGACCAATACGTGCCAGCTCACAGAGCTTATGTCCGAGAGTTGATTTCTAAAGGACACCGAGCGAAAACTGGCTACTGGGCGCGGCGGGGCGGCGGTATGTTGCTGTTTGAGGCGGGTTCGATGGATGAGGCGAAGGCGATCGTCGCTGAAGACCCGCTGGTGAAGAACGGTTGCGTTATTTATGAAATTTATCACTGGTGTGTGGTTGAAGAATAAATAACTGTGTTATACTCACAAATGAACTGGATCCACGCGATTCCAACGCCCAAATCTTGTCAGGACCGGAAGGTAGCAGCAACACGGGATGCTTGTAATAGGCGTGGTCTCCGGTTCACCCAGTTTTATGAGGTGTAGTTCCTATGCCTGGTTTTGGAGATATTTTACAGAAAGCAGTTTACCTTGGTGTCGGGCTAGCTTCCTACGCTGGTGAAAAAGCTGGCAGCAAGTTAACTGAATTACGCACTGAAGCCCAAAAGCTGGCAGACGAATTAGTGAAGCGGGGCGAGATGTCAACGGAAGAAGCCCGTCGCTTTGTTGACGATATGGTACAACAGGCTCAGCAGCAGCCCCCCGTAGAATCGGCTGGCGACAAAAAACCGCCTGAACCTCGGCGGATTGAAATTGTTTCGGAGGAAGAAGAGGTTTCGCCAAAAGATACTAAAGAGGTCGGTGGCGTAGACAAGCTCCGCGAACAGGTGCAGAATTTACAAGAGGAATTGCGGCGGCTGAAGCGGGATTAAGCTGGAAAAAGCTCGCGCAGCAAAGCATGGAGGGAACTCAGGATAATAATCTTGAGTTCCCTTTTTGAATATCTGCCCTGTTAAACTTGACCGGATATCCGGCAATAGGTAATAGAATTGAAAGTAGGTGCGATCGCTTCGCATGAGGCTGGCTGCACCTGTCGGTAAAATATTTTGTAATAGCAAGCTCTCAAATTCATGGAAGATTGGTCTAAGGATTTTTTTGGAGTAATGGAAAATGCTGTTTCTGAAGTAGAGCATTTTTTCAGCGAAATGGGCGAAGAGTTTGTCGAAATGCTGGACGTTTTGGCAAAAATGTCGGAAGAATTTACTGAACAAGTACAAAATAATCTGATTAATGACATTGACGGTTATTTCAATGAATTTGACGGTTTATTTAATGAATTTATCGAACCGATAATAGAAATTTGCCGGGACTTCGACCCTGAGTTTGATGAGATAGATTTGTCGATGGTGACTTATGTAGACCCTTCGCCGACGCAGCAGCCGGCTTGTCGCGGTTGTCGCAACTATCACGGTCAAGTTTACGGGGGAAATTTGTTGGTTTGTGCGATGCACCCTACCGGTGTGGAATCGGAGAGTTGTGCTGATTGGGAAACTGACAGCGATATGAATTTTTAAGAGTTTTTGAGGGTTTAATGGCTTATGGTAACGTCAATTCAGTCTCCGTCAAAGATTTCTCTGGAAGAGTTTTTGTTGCTTCCAGAAACTAAGCCGGCTAGCGAGTATGTTGATGGTGAAATTTATCAAAAAGATATGCCCCAAGGAAAACACAGTACATTACAATCCGAGTTTCCATCTGTGATTAATCGAGTTGGAAAACCGCAGAAGTTAGCATTTGCTTTTACTGAATTGCGCTGCTCTTTTGATAGACGTTCTATTGTTCCAGATATCGCAGTATTCGAGTGGCATCGTATTCCTCTGAATGCTAAGAGAGAAATTGAAAATAGGTTTGAAACTCCGCCCGATTGGATAATTGAGATTTTATCACCGGATCAAAGTTCAACTCGCGTGATTAATAAGATTCTGTTTTGCCTTAAAAATAAGACTAAATTGGGTTGGCTGATTGACCCGGAAGAACGATTAGTTATTGTTTTTAAACCGCAGCAGGAACCTGAGATTAAAGAGAATGAAGATATTTTACCTGTACTGGATGTGCTGTCGGATTTGCAACTGTCGGCGGATGATTTGTTTGGGCTGTTAAGTTTCGATCGCCCGTGAGTTACAGTTGAGTATAGGGAATTTTGCATCTAACGGCATTTAAAGGTGAATCGCTCAACGGCTAATAATTCGCAATTTGGATTTCCGAAAATGCCGCCATCGCTGCAATTGCGACAGTATCAGCGAGTGGCGGTTGCTAATTGGTTTGCGAATCAGGGACGCGGTACGCTGAAGATGGCGACGGGTAGCGGCAAGACGATTACTGCACTGGCGATCGCCACTGAATTATACAACAAAATTAACCTGCAAGTCCTGCTCGTAATTTGCCCTTACTGCCACCTGGTGAATCAGTGGGCGCGCGAATCAGAGAAATTTGGTTTAAAACCTATTTTGGCTTTTGATAGCGCCCGCAGTTGGCAAAACAAGCTGGCTGCGGGTTTGTATGAAGTGCGAGCGGGCGATTCCCTACGGGATAGCTGCGCTTAACGGGCGTGTTAATTCCCTTTTGCTAAAAAATCAACTGTAGCCGCTGTTTTAGCAAAGAGAATGAGAGAATCAAACGTAAAGAATCAGAGCAGCAATAGAGAGTAGAGAACAAGTCTTTGCCTTCTCCCTCTGTGAGGATTTGCGACTGTGTTCACTGATACGTACTTGCTCAATGCTGAGAAATTTGACCAAGGTTTGAAACCCGAGGTAAGTATTTATACTGTCCTAATTCTTAAATACAAGTTTCTTAACATTTACATCTTGAGATAGATGTATTAATAGCTGAATGAGCTTATAATATTCTATACGTTTTAGCCGTTCTAAAATTAACCCAAAAACCGGAGGATATTCCAATGCAAAGAAGTGGCAAAGCCTTCGGCTCCTGCTCTCGCTGCGAAACAGTACCCGAAAAAATAGAGGACAGGGGAGGTCTATACCTGTGGTTTCCAGTATCGCACACGCTGAACAAGGTTATTTCTGCACTGACCCAGGCTAAACTTGAATTCCAGCTTTTAGAAGAGAGCAAGTGTTTGTACATTATGCTTGAGGGAATAGCCAAAGAAAAGTTTAGCACCCTAGCATCATCGGCTCTGACAAATCAAGAGTTGAAAGAGACCAAAGTTTTGTGGATGCGCGAAGTTGAAGAGCCGAAATTTAGCGATTTTTATCGCAGCACTTCCTTAAGCTCTTTTATTAACTTCAGCAACTCTGATTGGCTGTTAGATTTATTGTCCGAAGAACGCATTACTACACATTTTCAGCCCATTGTTTATACCTCAGATACTTCTAAAATTTTTGCCCAGGAAGCGCTACTCCGCGGAATTGACGAGCAGGGAAACTTAATTTATCCGGGTCGGATTTTTGCCCAAGCAGAATCAGCAGGCATAATTTTTCAACTAGATGCTTTAGCCCGGACTCGCGCTATCCACGAAGCCCATGTGCACGATATCAAAGAACTACTTTTTATTAATTTTTCTCCGACTTCAGTTTACGATCCCGCTACGTGCCTGCGAAGGACAGTACAGGCTATTGATGAATCGGGAATTCCTCACAGCAATATTGTTTTTGAAGTAGGGGAATCTC
>NZ_JANMZH010000903.1:0-1004 GCF_031383065.1 Microcoleus sp. OTE_8_concoct_300
CTTTCCAAAGCCCAAGGCCCGTGAAAGGAAAAAGTAACAGGAACCCTTTTAGGTAAAACTTGCAAAAGCGGAAAACTATATAGTGCAAAATGCAAATTAATTGCATCTAGTTTTGCAAATTTTCGCTGCAAAAAATTGGAGCGAATCAGCCAAAGCCTTTCCCAGAGTCGATCTTCGGGCTCAGCTAAATTAGTGAGATTTATGCTAGAATTCTGTTCAGTTTCTGGTAGACCAACTCCACACAATTCAACTCGATCTTGACTGGCTGCTAGCTGATGTGTAAGCTCATATACATATCGATCGAGCCCTCCCGGTGTTTTCGGAAACCATCCGATCCCGACGCAAAGAATATTTGCTGCTGTAGCAGCAGGGTTACTGGTATAGTTTTCCACTTGGTTGTTGGCAAATGTACGTTAAAGTTACAATAACTGAGACATCCTGATGTATGTATCCGTAAGTTTTATGTATAGCGGTTCTCAGATAGATGAGGTATATATCAAAGGTCGAAAACCTTGATGTATATAGAATCTGGCATACCTCACCTTTGTGAGAAAGGCTATAGTAAGCTGTTTTGCATTTAAACTGCACAATCAAAATTTGATAAAGTTCTTGTGGGGTGGGCGTCTAGCACCCACAAAAAATACAATTTAGAGGTGGAAAATCTTAGCGGTTTCAACCGCCTATTTGTTTAGACTTATTTTGGCAGCGGTTCCAAAATTTTCTCAGAATGACTAGCAGCAACTGCCGTGAATAAAGCTTCATAATGATTCAAAGCTTCTTCAAATCCGTAATTCTCAACAGCATACTTTCTGCCTTGCTCGCCCAAGGCATCAACCTTAGCAGGATGCAAGTACAAATCCTCAACCCCATCTGCTAAAGCTTGCGGATCTTCCGGCGGTACTACTACACCGCCACCGCTTTGTTGCACGATGCCGAACACGGTCGAGAGCCCCAAGCCGGTGCCCTTGCCGCGCTCTTTGGTGCTGAAGAACGGTTCGAAGATG
>NZ_JANMZH010000919.1:0-2437 GCF_031383065.1 Microcoleus sp. OTE_8_concoct_300
CTGTAGCCGAGGTAAATGCCATTGACAAAGAGGCAGATATCTGGACGGAAGGAAAAGATTTGTTCGCCTTGATAGTGGTATTTGTAAGGCAGTTCTTGAACGACAGAGAAAATGTTTTGAGCAAAGAGGCTGCTGTCGTGAGTTACGCTGTCGTCGGGGTAAAATAGGTGGAGTTTGATGCCTTGCAGGGTAACGGATTTATTGGCGTTGATAAATAATGCCATGTTGCGACTGCTGGCGATGCGCTCTTGGATTAGCTCGATTAGATCGCCTAGCAGTTCTTGGGCGTTGCTGCTATATTTTTTGAGCAGTGCCTCGTAGGGCTTTTGGTTGAGTTCGGTGGTTGAAATGAAGGCTTGTAAGTCTTCTTCGATAATTAGGGAATTGGTGATAGTGTTGGCTTTAACTTCTTGGTAGCCTAAACTTTCTCGAAAAAAGGGGATAAGGAATTTGTCTTGCAGGTTCAGTTCACTCATAGGTCAGACCACCTTTATTTTGCCTGTGACGACATCGTTGAGCAGGGTTTTACGCAGTTCTTTGAGTTTTTCGATTTGGGTGTTGATGGTTTGAATAATCTGGTCAATTTGGGCCGTTTTGGTGTCAAGGTAGTCGGCGATCGCTTTTTGTTCGGAGAGTGGAGGGAGAACAATACTTAATAGTCTAACTTTACTGCCTTTAAGTCCTAGAACAGTAGAACCTGTTGCATTACGCTGTAGACTATATTGGAAAACAGAAGACATTAACCAATACTTCATAAAATAATTATCAAGGGTATTTATTTTACCTCTAAATTTTATAATTCTCTGCGCTAGAGCAAAATGTAATCTATCAACATTTGCAACTTCGCCAAGTGGAGCTTCTGTTGTAAATAAAACGTCACCAATCTCAGGTTTTCCTCTATTTAATAGTGATTGAACATCATCAATATCAACAAACTCTTCAGATAAAGAGTAATCAATACGCCCTTGTTTAATATTCCTTGCGGTTACAAGGAGTATTCCATTTTCATCAATGTTCACTTTCCTTGGAGTACGTCCTCTATAGTCAACAAGGGAAGACAAAGTTTTGACTAAGAATGTGATTTGCCAATGCTCTGGTACTTCACCTAACCACTCAGCCCCGCTATCCTTCACCGGCACAGATTTATCAAGCCCGCGTGTCACAGTTTCATTGATGAGAGACTGCTTGAGATCGCCGTATAGCGCTGCCTTCTGGGTGAGTAGGTCAATTTTGCGATCTATTTGGTCGGTTTTTGTGTCGAGGTAGTGGGCGATCGCTTCTTGTTCAGAGAGAGAAGGAATTGGAATTGGCAGAGCTTGCAGAATTGGTACGCTGATATTAAGTTGGGCTGTACCCCACCCTTCCAAATAAAAGTAGTCCTGTGCAGATATACTATTTATCCAGTAACAGTAGTAACTTATAGAGGCTAATTTAGTGACTAAAGTTGTGACGAGCATAGTAAAACATTGGCATTTATCTAACTCTTCTGGTACTACTGCTGTCACGCCTACGTTACCTGTTCTCACTGTAACCAAATCACCAGCGTGGATAAGTTTCGATTTTCGGTCATTAGCAAAATCAGAATTGATATAAAAGATGTCCCCGATAATCTTGCCCGCACGAATATTAGTAGATCTTAAAATTGGAGTTCCTTCTTCTGCATAAGCATGAGTTGCAGCCTCAGCAATTCCAACAACAACTCGTCTAGCAATTCGGTTAAGCATTCCAGACTCCCAATGCTCAGGTATTTCACCTATGCACTTAACTTCACTATCTTTATAAGCTTTATAACGCTCAATTTTCATAACGTAAACTCATCCTCAAGCCTCTTTAGCTCATCTTCAAGAGTAGAAATCTCTGCTAAAATCTCTGCCACATCTCGCAGCTTTTCAAATTTATAAAATACCTTATTGAAATTAATCTCCACTCCGACCACATTCTCTAAATACTCAAACGGTTTTGTAATATACTTCGCCATAAACGCCTCAATCGCCGCCCGGTTTTCCGTCTCATTCAGATGAAACGGAATAATTTCATAATCCTTCTGATAATCTGGTGTTAGTTCCACTGTAATTTCAATCCGTTCTGGCTGGGTTTTCGTCCCTTTCTTAAACGTCGCCTTCGCAACAATCTGACCGCAACCCAACGCATCTCGCTTACCTAATCCCTCTTTAATCAGCGTTTCCTGGTCAGCATTGAAGCTATACAGCGCCTTTTCCGTTGTCACGACCAACGGCTGCTCTTTGTAGTCCAGCGAACTCACAAACGGCTTAATATCCTGCTCATACGCCTCAGCCAACGAACCAAACCGCTCCGAGTCATACTCCGTAATCGTAAATTCGGTTAACGTCCGTTCCCCGTTTTCCAACTTCAGCGGCGACAACTTCAGACTGGTTTTGCCCTCCTTGAGACGACTGGCGAAAGTCCTGCCTTGCTC
>NZ_JANMZH010000920.1:0-2416 GCF_031383065.1 Microcoleus sp. OTE_8_concoct_300
CTGTAGCCGAGGTAAATGCCATTGACAAAGAGGCAGATATCTGGACGGAAGGAAAAGATTTGTTCGCCTTGATAGTGGTATTTGTAAGGCAGTTCTTGAACGACAGAGAAAATGTTTTGAGCAAAGAGGCTGCTGTCGTGAATTACGCTGTCGTCGGGGTAAAATAGGTGGAGTTTGATGCCTTGCAGGGTAACGGATTTATTGGCGTTGATAAATAATGCCATGTTGCGGCTGCTGGCGATGCGCTCTTGGATTAGCTCGATTAGCTCGCTTAGCAGTTGTTGGGCGTTGCTGCTATATTTTTTGAGCAGTGCCTCGTAGGACTTTTGGTTGAGTTCGGTGGTTGAAATGAAGGCTTGTAAGTCTTCTTCGATGATCAAGGAATTGGTTATAGTGTTGGCTTTAACTTCTTGGTAGCCTAAACTTTCTCGAAAAAAGGGGATAAGGAATTTGTCTTGCAGGTTCAGTTCACTCATAGGTCAGACTACCTTTATTTTGCCTGTGACAACATCGTTGATCAGGGTTTTACGCAGTTCTTTGAGTTTTTCGATTTGGGTGTTGATGATGTGAATAATTTGGTCAATTTGGGCGGTTTTGGTGTCGAGGTAGTCGGCGAGCGCTTTTTGTTCAGAAATGGGTGGAGCGCATACACGAAGGCTTTTAATTGTATCTTGACTAATATTTGGTTGCCCGCCTCCATAACTCAAAGAAATAATAAAGTTTCTTCTTGATATAAACCAATAGAACAAAAACTTTATATCTAAAGTTTTGCTTTTATTAAGTACACAACAAGCTTGATTTGTGCATCCATTAATATTTAATATAGAAACTTTGCCAATCGTTGCACCATACATAGCTATAACAATTGCTCCAACTGGATAAATATTTAATGAATGATCTATTAAAGCTTGAGGTGTTACTTTCCTTTTGCATTCGTTAAGAATACCATCATTCAAATCTCCAGTATTAATCCAATTTATACTTCCATCTTCATAGTAAACTTCATTTCCCGATTTCGGCGTTGTCCCACTGCCAATCTGTCCAAACGATTGAGATAATTTATTTATATTCCAATGTTCAGGAATTTTGCCGAGGATTTCACTTTCGCTATCCTTCATCAGCACAGATTTATCAAGCCCGCGTGTCACAGTTTCATTGATGAGAGACTGCTTGAGATCGCCGTATAGCGCTGCCTTCTGGGTTAGTAGGTCAATTTTGCGATCTATTTGACCAGTTTTGGTGTCGAGGTAGTGTGCGATCGCTTTTTGCTCGGACAAAGAGGGATAAACAATTAATGCAGTGCCCAATTCTTCTTTATTTAGATGTGGTTGTGCTGCTCTGAAAGAGCTTAATATCAACTGATCCTTTAAAAGGTAGTTACTCAGCAGCGTATAAGAAAAATACTTAGCGTGGATCTTATGAGGCCTTAACACCATGTCAAATCCTGCAATAGCTCCATGATATTTTTTAGGAATAATTGCACTATCTGCGGTGTAAGCTCCACTTCTTACTACTACAATGTCATTCTCATTAAGTATGGGATTTCTCCCATAAGGCACATCATCAGGATTAATAAAAACTAGACCTTTCTCAACTAATTTTCCTTTTTCTATATTTGTTGCCCTAATAAGTGGTAGTCCTTCTTCAAGATATTTAGGAGGC
This sequence comes from Microcoleus sp. OTE_8_concoct_300, assembly GCF_031383065.1. Classification (NCBI taxonomy): domain Bacteria; kingdom Bacillati; phylum Cyanobacteriota; class Cyanophyceae; order Oscillatoriales; family Microcoleaceae; genus Microcoleus; species Microcoleus sp. OTE_8_concoct_300. The sequence goes on from NZ_JANMZH010000920.1 coordinate 1,663, forward strand.
TGGCTCAATCCATATCTAATACCGCTAACATCTTTTATCCTCTTAACTTTCCATTTTTTAGGAATTTCACTGAGCCACTCAACCTCACTGGCTTTATAAGTTGTATAACGTTCGATTTTCATAGCGTTAACTCCTCTTCCAGCCTCTTTAACTCCTCATCAAAAGATTGAATTTCTTTCAAAATATCCCCAACATCCCGCAATTTTTCGGATTTATAAAATACCTTGTTGAAATTAATCTCCACTCCCACTACCTTTTCTAAATACTCAAACGGCTTGGTAATATACTTCGCTAGAAACGCCTCGATCTCTGCCCAGTTTTCCGCCTCATCTTGATGAAACCGAATAATCTCATAATCCTTCTGATAATCCGGTGTTAGCTCCACGGTAATTTCTATTCGTTCTGGCTGGGTTTTCGTCCCCTTCTTAAACGTCGCCTTCACAACAATCTGGCCACAACCCAACGCCTCCCGTTTACCCAACCCCTCTTTTATCAGTGTTTCCTGGTCAGCATCAAAGCTATACAGCGCCTTTTCCGTCGTCACCAACAAGGGCTGCTCTTTGTAGTCCAGCGAACTCACAAACGGCTTAATATCCTGCTCATACGCCTCAGTCAACGAACCAAACCGCTCCGAGTCATACTCCGTAATCGTAAATTCGGTTAACGTCCGTTCCCCGTTTTCCAACTTCAGCGGCGACAACTTCAGACTGGTTTTGCCCTCCTTGAGACGACTGGCGAAAGTCCTGCCTTGCTC
>NZ_JANMZH010000021.1:0-2712 GCF_031383065.1 Microcoleus sp. OTE_8_concoct_300
CGCCCAAGTTTCCAGAAATACAGCAGATTGCAGATCGTTAAGTTTTTGTCCGTAGTTAGCACCTTGTAAAAGCCGATCGACTATTGTCAGCGCTTCTTGTCCTCTCATCGCCACTACCTTGACTTATTATTTTAAGTTTACTGGCTTCTTCACCCGCTTGCCACTAGCGTTTCAGGAAACCGTATAAAAACTTTACAAAAGTAACTCACTTTTTCTCACCGACAGAGCGATCGGGAGTGGATTATCAATTTAATAACCAGCTTTTAAAAAAAGCTGTACTTACTGGAGGTAAATTATGGCTATTAATCATAACGTTCCGTATTTCAGTCAAGAAGATAACTAGACTCAACCTTGGCGCACCTGCAGTTTTACGAGTGCAGGAATGTGCTTAAAGTATTTTAATGTTGCAGATTTAGGTTCCTTCCCACAGTACGAAGATGACGTTAAAGCACGTTTTGATAGACTTGGCATAGATCGCGGTTCTCCAGGCAGAAATGAGCCTCAACAGGCGGCGCACTTGTTCTCCCAAAGCATAATTTTCCTATCCTAAAATAATTCCTCAATGACAATTACCTATTTCTAGCGAATTAGTAGGGATTATCTAAAAATCTCTAATTTTGAAACTATAAATTACCTTGTGATTAACAAAAGCCCCACTCAGTTACTTTTCATCACTCCGAGATAACATCCCTGTTTCGGCAACTGTAATGATATCCACACCACCACTTTGTAAAGCTTGTAATAGTTTTTGGCGGCGGGAGTTTTATCTAAATAAAGACGAATTTAGTTCAGGCTGTATCCTGGATTTTTAGCTTATTTAATGCTGCCCAACGTTCATATTCTGCATTAGTGCATTACCGTTGGCTAACTAACCCTAAATTTCGTAAAAAAGGTTCTAAAAAACACTTGACAAAAAGCTGAAATCGCTAGAGATTACAGCTTACAGCTTTATTAGCCCAATAAGGCACATCATACCATGCCTCCACGCTCCCACTCCAACAACCCTCCGTTTCCAACCCACCTACACTCACAGGGAGGTGGCCCCTCGGTGCTTGCTGATTATTAAAGGTTAGGTCGTCATACTCCAACCACCTGCCTCCTTTTTGCCAACCGACGCGCTCTGCCCACTTGCATTCAGTCTTATAGTCATAATCATCTTTTCCACCGACTTCTAACCAGATTTTTTGCTGGACGCTAAAGCCAAAGCGACCCTGACTATATTTTACCCACAACTGCTCGATCGTCCGTAAATCATCGCAAGGAAAACTCTTGATGGACTCACTATCTAACCAACCGTCCACCTCCCGTCTCGCGGCTTTCAGAATGACACAGTTTGTTTCCTGATCGGCCTCTCTCCACTTCCCCGCTGCCAATAAATCCCGTAGACGAGTATAGTCAACACCTTGCGCTGATTGAAGCTGTAGCGAGACACTTGGAATCGTTTGCGGTTCCTGCAGATAATCCAACCAATCTTGCATCGACTGCGGCCGCTTTTGCGGATCGGATTCCATCCCCTTTTCTATTGCTAAGTTCACCCAATCCTCCACCCCAAAATCCTTAGCAGGTGGCAACGCTGCATTTTGAAAATGTCGCTTGACGGAAGGCGTTGGCGTTTGTCCAGTTACCGCATAATATAAAGATGCAGCTAAAGCATAAATATCAACCGTTGGTTGACCACTGCCTTCCATTTGCTGTTCCCAAGGGGCAAAATCACGGTGGGCAAAATGTTTGCTAGTAGGAACCATCGGCACTAATTCGCAAGCAATCCCAAAATCAATTAACACTGCTTGCCCATTGGGACGCAACATAATATTACCCGGATGGGCATCACGATGGACAATTCCGGCCTGGTGAACATCAATTAATGCTTCTCCAATTTGGCGGATAATAGCCACTGCTTCTGTATCCGGGAGTGGGCCATGTTGCTGTACGGAATCAAATAAACTTTGCCCGACTACTAAATCCATTACCAGACAATGAATGTCATTTTCCTCAAACAAATCGCTGACGCGGACAATTCCAGGGTTGTGAGAGAGTTTTGCTAAAGTTTGCCCCTCTTTGATAAATCTGCGGACAAACTTGACGTATTCCGGGTCATTTTGCAAACCCGCATTCGGCGTTTTGAGTACAACTTGATGGTTTAGTCGCAAGTGTGTTGCTTTGTAGGTAAGGCCAAATCCTCCTTGTCCGAGGATACTTTCGATGCGGAAAGGGCGAGTTTTGAGGATTTGTCCGGGCGTCCACAGCATAGCAGGTTGCTTAAATTCTCTTTAATTACTAATTATGATAATTGATTTAATAAGGGGACTTACGCATCAAAACCAAAGAAACCAAACCAAAGAAACCGGGTTTTTGCCGTTGCTGCGGGCTGTCACCAAGTATTCTCGCCAAAAACCCGGTTTCTGACCACCCGTAAACCAAAGAAACCGGGTTTTTTGACTTTTCTACTGGCCCTGAGGCAGTATTCTCGCAAAAAAACCCGGTTTCTGACCACCCGTAAGTCCTAATAGCAATAGGGGCGGACAATATGCCCACCCCACACACTAGATATCACTTTAATATCAGACTTAAATTTTCAATACCCCCAGGGGAATTCGAATCCCCGTCGCATCCGTGAAAGGGATGTGTCCTAGGCCTCTAGACGATGGGGGCGCGTTGCGTTTGCTTGTGTTCCGCACCTTTATTACCTTAACTAATCTTTCCCAATCTGTC
>NZ_JANMZH010000076.1:0-1836 GCF_031383065.1 Microcoleus sp. OTE_8_concoct_300
TGTCGGCTGCACGTATGACCCCGACATTGACCCGACGGATTGCGATCGCCTGTTAGAGTGTCTTGAGCCGGCACAGCGTGAGATATTCCTGAGAACTGCTGCTGCTGCGTTGAATTTGAAACTGGTGCGCTCGAAGTTGACAGGGCGGGGCGTTAAAGGTTTGCTGTGCTACGGCGAGGGGTCTAACGGCAAGGATACGCTGCGAGCCGTGTTGGCCGCTGTATTCGGGCGGGGAATGACTAACAAGTCGCTGTCGGACTTCAAGTCCTACGATAGTGGCCGCAAGTTCAATCTGTCGGGTGTTTTAGGGGGTGTCTGCAACTGGGCTTCTGAGAACACTTCAAAAGTAGACCTAGACAACATTCAGAGCCTTAAACAGTTCATTACGGGCGACCCGATTGATATTGAGCCTAAAGGTAAGGACAGCTACGAATACAAGCCTGCTGCTATCTTTTTCGCCAACTGCAACAAACTACCGTCCATCACTGGGGGAACTGCTGCAATTGACGATCGCTACGGCATTTTAAGTTTCAAGAAAACCTACAAGCGCAACGCTGACCCGTCTCAGGGTGAGTTAGAGGCTGACCCGCGCTTCAAAGATGATGAGAATTTTATCCTTGAGCGGATTGCACCGGCGATGCTTAACAAGATGCTGGAGCGCTTGCCACTGCTGCTGACCGAGGGCATTGACTATAAGGCAACCCGTGAAGCTATGCGGGAAGCTCAGGAAGAAAGCCGGCACCTTTGGCAGTTTGCGCGCGAGGTTGGTTTGGAGGTTCAGGCTGGTGGACGTGTTTGGGTTACGGATTTGTGGCAGCAGTTGCAGGACTGGTATGTGGAATCTGGAATTTTAGAGATTGAGGACATTTGCGAGAAGAAAAAGCCCAAGTTGATTTGGAACGAGCTTTCTAACAAGTACGACACCCCCGTAAAAGCTGTAAACCAGTTGTACTCAAGGTTGTGCCAGATTTTCCCTAAAGTACAAATTCACCGATACAACGGACGTGATGAAATAGGGAGAAAGGGACAAAAATACTTGCTTGGAATTAACTTTGTGCAAAATCTCCAACTAACTCACAAAATTGGGTTACCAGAGTTACCAGTAGACACAGCAAGCGTTACAGGGTTACCAAGTGAGTTACCAAGTGAGTTGCCGAAAAATACTGGTAACCCAATTGGTAACCCACAAACCCTTACACAGAGCGGTGGTAACCCTGGTAACTCAATTTTTTCACCTTTTGCGGAAGTGTGTAATTTACTCTCTCAACTTACCGACAGCGAGCGGCAAAAGTTGGTGGAAATGCTAACCCAGTCTAACACTGTAGAAGCCAAGAAAGGTCTCCGAGTCCGTTACATCGGGACAAAGTACGCCGAACAGCTAGCGGGCTTAGAGTTGGTGGTGGATGCAATCAATAAATACAGAGAGATTGTTTGCGTAAAGCCCGACGGAAGTTTTACTACATGGCTTGACCCCAAGGACTTGGAAGTCGCTGACTAACGGCTCAAGTTCATCCTCCTTAACTGGGGGATTTTTGTGTCTACCAACTTTGTAGACAAATATGTTGACATTGTAGACAGTCATCAGTTATTGTAGACACATACTGTATACAGATGTCTACAATGAGTCAAAGTCAAGTCGTATCGTTCAGAGCTTCCGGTTACTTCCTAAACTGGATAGAAGCTCAGAGGCTAGATGGTGAGTCAGTCAGCCAAGCGGCAATGCGTATCCTCAAGGAAGTCTCAGGCACGTCTACAGCGCTGTCTACAGAGAGTGACACTACCTTCGCGCCTACAGTAACCGCCGAAAGTGTAGACCTACTTATTTCCGATCGCATT
>NZ_JANMZH010000120.1:0-1089 GCF_031383065.1 Microcoleus sp. OTE_8_concoct_300
ATTTAGAATACTTTCATCAAGATATCGGAATCGAAGAAGGCGCTTCGGATTAAGATTTAATTTGATCGCTGGTATTTATAATTATGAACTTTCTTTAAAGACTAAATTAGAGATCGCCTGAGACTTTCGCAAGAGGTCTAAGGAACCCCAAGCAGCATCAGCAATGGCTTTGTTCAGTCCCATCCTTGTATTTTGGTTAATTTATCCTGGGATGGAAATCTTCCCTAATACTAATTTATTACTTGGTTTTAAGCATTTAATTAATGCAATGAATCAATTTCAACCCTTTTATTCTTCAGCTTAATCTGGGCTTATTTCTTACTTCTTTAATCCGGAGAGTGACAGCAGAGGTATAATTATTTTAACCAATCCTCTTCATAGAACAACGCCTACTAGGAGGGTAATCTAATGATCGTCGTCCACCACTTAAACAACTCTCGCTCCCAACGTGTGCTCTGGCTGCTAGAGGAACTTGAACTCCCATACGAAATCAAGCGCTACAAGCGGGATCCGCAAACCATGTTGGCACCAACATCGCTGCGTGAGGTACATCCACTCGGCAAATCGCCTGTGATTACTGATGGCAAACTGACCTTGGCTGAATCCGGTGCCATTATCGAGTATCTGATCGAACGCTATGGCAACGGACGACTGGTTCCTGCTATAGGCACGCTAGAACATCTGCGCTACACCTACTGGCTGCATTATGCAGAAGGTTCTGCTATGCCGCCGCTACTTCTGAAGCTGATCTTCGACCAAATTGAGAACAATCCCATGCCCTTTTTCGTGCGTCCGATCGCCCGGGCGATCGTCAGTCGCGTTAAAAGCTCGTTTATTGAACCTCAGATCACACAACACTTGAATTATATGGAGGCAGAGATTGGGAAAAGCACATGGTTTGCTGGTAACGAATTTACCGCAGCCGATATCCAAATCAGCTTCCCACTGGAGGCAGCAGTGGCACGGGCTGGACTGAACCCGAGCCGTCCAAAGCTCATGGCATTCTTGAATCGCATCCACACACGTCCGGCATACCAACAAGCACTCGAGCGTGGTGGTGCTTACGAGCTTCTGAGTTGAGCAGAACAA
>NZ_JANMZH010000140.1:0-53078 GCF_031383065.1 Microcoleus sp. OTE_8_concoct_300
TTTTTTGGCGTGGTCACGGTTGGTTTTTTGACTCTTAACCATATTTACTGACCTACACAATCGCTCAATTATTTGTCAATTATATCGTTCGATCGTACCAACGCTCGCAATCGATCGTGCTGGGCCCAACGCTCTAAAGTAGACCTCTTGCAAAAGTCCTTTTCATAAATTTATTGGACGGGCTCTTCGGCCCATCCCACAAGAAAAAATAATTCTTGTGGGATGGGCATCTTGCCCGTCCTAGTTATTTTTGCAAGAGGTCTTTTAACTTGGGCGTAATTCTGGCACCACAAAAAAAACGATCGCCCTAACTGGCATAAAGTTAGTGCGATCGCAGTACCATGAATCAGCTATGTATTAATCAGACTCTGCGCGTAGCTTTTATATCGTTTCCGGTTGCATGGGAATGATAAAGTCAAGGTCAATAATTCCACATTCCCCGACTCCCTACTCCCAACGGACCACTCCCCATCATTCCGGTGTAACTGGAATTGATATTACGCATTTTCACAAAGATTGTGACACGACTTCACAGAAAGAGGTCAAGAGTGCCAGATGCGGAAATTTTTCCTTCTCATCACTAATGACTAATGACTAATGACTAATGACTACTGACTACTGACTACTGACTACTGACTACTGACTACTGACTACTGACTACTGACTACTGACTACTGACTACTGACTAACCTGTTTAGCTAACAGTTTTTGAAACACCTCATACATTTCCCTTGCCAACTTTTTAGGATTCCACAAAGGTGCGAGATGTTCTGGCTGCTTAGATTTTACTAAATGCTCTTTCACCGCATTTCTGAAACCAGCATCGCGGCCAAACTTAACTCCCCACTGCGTGTATTCCTCCCAACTCCACGCCGCACCGACATCAAGATTTGCACTTTTCAGAAAAGCGTAACCCATCCGCGAAAGATATTGGTCGCCCGATCTAGTTACCACTGGTAAATTCGCCCACAAAGCCTCTAAATTGTGAGTCCCCCCGTTGTAAGGATAGGAATCTAAAAGCACATCAGCTACATAATAAATAGCCCGGTGTTCTTCTTCACTTCTGGTTTGCCCTATAAACTTAATCCGAGCAAAATCTACTCCCTGAATTTCGCATTCTTCGCGGTAAGTGCTGTGAATAACATCGGGGTCGCCTTGACCTTTGCGGATCAACAAACTATCTGGTACTTCCTTAAGGATTTTAACTTGAGCTCGTACCATTTCGGGATTAGTTTTTCGGCCCGGAGCAACGCACAGATAAGTCATTTGATCCAAGCCAATTCCGAGAGCATTTCTAATCGCCTCTCGATTCACAGGAATGCTTTGCAGTTCGCCAATTGCTACCGAACCAACAGGCAACCTTACTAACTGTTCTAAGTAATCTTTTTCCACACCAGGGGGGTGAGTGTGTTCGTCACAAAGAAAGTAGTGATTATCTGAAATGTAGGGTGCGTCAAATCCTAGCCAAGAAACGCAAATCCCCGCAGGATATTGATACAGCACTTCGACATTTGTTGGCACTGTCATCGAGTCTAAGTCTATTAAAACATCCAAGTTGTCTTGCGCTACTTCCGCGAGGATTTCGCCGCCGTCAGCAAAGCCGTTTGGATATTTTTTAGGCCAGTAAAACTTGCCCGCCATTTCTTCAAACCGCTGCGTAACTTCATCTCGATTGAGTTTCCCTGTGACGTAAAGGTGAACGTGGGGGGTAATGTGGCTTAATTCGCGAATTAAAGCTTCGCTGCACCAACCTACCGAGTGGCGGCGGAAGTGTTTGGAAAGAAAGCCGATTTTTAAAGGCTGTTGTCCCGGATTATTGGCGGCTTTGATTCTGTTGACGGGGCACTGCGGGACGGCTTTTTTGTAGTATTCTTTGGCAATTAGTCTGTAGAAATTGGCATTTTTTTCGCGGTTGTCTCGCAGGTGAGAAACTGCAAACAGGAAGATTTCGTAGAGCAGTTTGAGCTCAATTACGCTAAATGTTTCGACCTTTTCGTAGCAGAGTTTTTCGATTTCTTCGAGTTTCTGAATTGCCTGTTTGCTGACACCTGATTGCAGGTAGGAAAAGACGTAGGCTGTAGCTGACATGACTGGGGCGATATCGCCGCAGTTTTCGCAGTATTTGTCGGCGACGTTGCGGGCTCCGGCGAGGTTGGTGGAATGGCTTAGCAAGTCGCACAGTTGTTGATGGGCTTCGCTAAATTTGGGGTTGCATTGGATCGCCTTTTCAAAATTGGCGATCGCCTCCAACGGCTTATCGTGTTTCTGAATGTGTCCCATGCGACAGTAAACCTCTGCCCAATTCGGTTTTAATACCAACGCTTGCTGATAGCTGGCTAGAGCTTCTTCCAGCCGCCCCAGCATGGAAAAACAACTGCCGAGGTTAGCGTGAACTTCCGGCCAGTCGGGCTTGATTTTGAGAGTATTTTGATAATTAATAATCGCTTCTTCGTACTTGTTTTGCTGTAAAAAAGAATTGGCTAAATGGAAGTGCAAAACTTCTAATTCCGGCTTTAAAGCTACAGCTTTCTGATAGTAAGCGATGGCGGCATCGAGATTGCCTTGCTGAGATTGCGCGCTGCCGATGTTACCGTAAGCTTCGGCCCAATCCGGTTTAATGGCGATCGCTTTTTCGTAGCTTTCTATGGCTTCGTGGCGCTTTCCTTGGCTAAAAAGTCGATTACCTAAGTTAAAGTGGAAGTCTGCACCGACTAGCTGTGGGTTGAGTTCGGATGTTCTTTTAAAACAGGCGATCGCTGCTTCGATGTTGCCGTGTTTGTGATATACTTTCCCTAAATTCCAGTGAGCTCCCGCTAAATCTGGACTGAGGGCAATGGCTTGCTCGTAATAGGCGATCGCTTCTGGCAAACGCCCCATTTTGAAATACATACTGCCGATATTGGCACGCACTTCCGCAAAGTTTGGCTGCAATTCTAGGGCTTGAGAATACGATCGAATCGCAGCTTCAATTTTGCCTCCTGCTTGCAAAGCATTGCCTAAAGTGACATAAGCGTGAATGAAATCCGGTCGAATTTTTAGCGCTTGTTGACACGCTGCGATCGCCTCTTTAATTTTACCTTGAACTAAAAAGTTTTCGGCCAGGCTTTTGTACGGTTCTACTTCTTGAAAATTGACAACTTGTCCGCTATCTGGAACATTGAGCGAGGTAACTTGTTCGGAAACTTCGGCGGGGTTTGTAAACGGAGTATTTAAAGTCTCAGTGGTTGGCGCTGGCGGCAAATTGATGCTCGAAGGCTGCAAGCCGTAGCCTTCATCTTCATTGACAGATACTGGTTGCTGTGGATCTGATTCTGTTTCTAATTCGATAAATTTGCTGTCAGTAGTTTCCCGCTGTTTTTGTGCAATTAAACTAGATAGTTTCTCAGCAGCGCTGGCATTTCCCGGTTGCAGTTGCAGGACTTTTTGATAGCAAGCAATTGCTGCATCTAACTTTCCTTGCTGCTGCAAAACGCTGCCCAACATCAAATTAACCGAGGACAATTGAGGATTTATTTCAAGAGCTTTTTGGTAAGAATTAGCCGCTTGTTTCAATTGCCCTAACTTGTAATACATACTGCCCAAATTCGCGCTGGCTTCAGCAAATTCTGGCTGAATTTTCAGTGCTTGCAAGTAAGCTTGAATTGCCATTTCCAGCTTGTCTTGAGCCTGTAGGGCATTGCCCATTGTCAAGTAAGCAGGAGCAAAATTCGGTTTGAATTTAATCGCGAGATTGCAAGAGGCGATCGCCTTTTCAAAATCCCCTTGCAAAACATAAACTTCTGCCAACTTTTTATGAACTTCTGCATCTCGTGGATTGAACTCTAAAGCTTTCCGAAAATTCTCGATTGCGCCACCGAGATCACCTGCATCTTTCAGCCGATTTCCCTTTACAAAATATGTTTTAGCTGCTTCTAAATCCACCAACGACTCCGTTATCATTTGCTCTGCCACTCTTACAGGTTTTACACTAATAATATTCAACCATTCTACCCACTCTCGGGCTCGCACAGGCCAAGTACACCTTCGATTTATATATTCTACCTGCTGTCTCAGATGATTTTCAGCAGTTGCGCCGTCCTCAGCCGCGCCCTCTTTTAAGACTCCGACTATCGCCTCTAAAAACCGCCTTGTATATCCCTCCCAATCTGGTTTACCGGCACAGTTCCAATTAGTTACCGATGCCAACTTTTCTCCCCCTGACATTGAAACTAGACGGGCAAATCCAGCAGTTGTTTCCGGCAAAGCTGCCAATTCACTTGTCACAATCCGGCAACCGCTAGCCATCGCCTCCATCACGGCAATAGATGACGTTTCCAAATAGGTATTCGGGTAAGCTAAAACCGCGACTGAACGCAGTTGCCGGACGAGTTCGGGTTGCGGTACGGAACCGAGGTACTCGACGCCTTCTGTTTCCTGACACTGGCGGTAAAGTTGACCAAAAAAAAGCTCGTTTTCATTGTCATCTATTTGGTGTACTTTCATGCTTGAAAATACTTTTAATCTGGTTCCGGGGACAGCTTGACGAATTTCGGGAAAGACTTTTAACAAAATATCAAGTCCGCGAAATGGAGTGCTGGTGTAAGCTAGAATGGGCGGCCGAGATTTATGAGAGAGAATAGAAATATTATCGGCGAAAATGTTAGCAAAACAAGGTGCGATCGCATTTCTTAAAACACAACTGCGATTAAAGTCAATTCCAAAGCGCCGATGAAATTGCTCGCGCTGCCAGTCGCTGACAAATACAAAGGCATCGCAAGCATTGATTTCTTGCTCATTCTTAAAATCTTGGAGGAATACAAAGCCGGGTTCGTTATGAACCCACAAAATTAATTGAGTGCGATCGCCCAAAAGCGGCTTGATTTCCAGCGCTTTGCCGACTATATTGACTATAACTAAAAAATCGAGCGATCGCAGCAATTCTAAATTAGATTTGTCCCCCACCCTGCGCCTGCAATCAACGCCGCGCGAAATCCCCCACTCAGAAGTATTGTTGAGCAAAAATACCTCGTTTCCCTGTGCAGCCAACGCCTCAGCTAAGTAACAAATAGCCGACTGAGTGCCGCCCAAAGGTTTGCAGTAAGGAGTTTCAATATTGTAATCCCAAGTGTAGGTATCGAGAAATGCGATTTTCATTATGGCAATTATCCGCCGATTTGTGAACTATATTTTTTTTATTTAACCGCAGAGGACGCAGAGTGTCCAGAGAAAAAAGAGAGAACTTCCCAATTGAAATAATTTGCGAGTTCCCTCTCTTCTGCGTCTTCGTCTCTGCGTTCTCTGCGCTCTCTGCGGTTAAATAAATCCATAATAAATGGTATAATCTTAAAACTATTAAGGAGTACCGAACATGACCACAGAACAAGATCCCGTAAAATTGATGAAACAGCAAGTCGGCTTTGCAGCAGCCGATCGCGTAAAATCTGGTATGATTGTCGGACTCGGCACCGGGTCAACTACAGCTTATACTATTCAAGCCTTGGGCGATCGCATAAAATCAGGTGAACTCAAAGATATCAAGGGAGTGCCGACATCTTTTCAATCAGAAGTGTTAGCCAAACAGTACGGAGTACCGCTGACAACACTAGATGAAATTGACAGAATAGATGTTGCTATTGACGGCGCTGACGAAGTAGATCCCCACCTCAACTTAATTAAAGGTGGCGGCGCCGCCCACACCCGCGAAAAAGTAGTCGATTACCTCGCAACTCAGTTTATTGTAGTAGTTGACAGTTCCAAAATGGTTGATAAATTGGGTTCGACTTTTCGCGTACCCATCGAAGTTATACCGATGGCATTAACACCAGTAATGCGCGCCATTGAAAAATTGGGCGGCAAACCAGAACTCCGTATGGGTGTGAAAAAAGCAGGCCCGGTAATTACCGATCAAGGTAATATGGTAATAGATGTCAAATTTGACGACATTTCCAACCCCGGAGAAATGGAAAAAATCTTGAATAACATTCCCGGTGTGTTAGAAAATGGTTTGTTTGTAGACTGTACCGATTTGGTTTTAGTCGGCGAAATCACAGACGGAAAACCAGTAGTACGGGAGATTTCTAAATAGTCAAAACTGCCCCAGTGGTAGTCAAAAACTCTTTGTGGAACAGGCATCTTGCCTGTTCAGGAGAATGCTGCAATATGGGAGTTACAACCCGCAAAAATACCAAAAACAAGGTTTCTTACCCTATAGCAACCGCCAAGACTATTAAGAAGTTCTTAATCAGTCAAACCCTTGGGATTGTTACAGCTTCTTTCTACCTTCTGCCTTCTGCCTTCTTCCTGACATCCGTGACATCCGTGACATCCGTGACATCCGTTACATCCGTTACAGAATCCGTTGCCGAACTTCCTTCTGCTATAGCTTTGACTTAGATTATGATGATGCAATATCGCAGATTCGGTCGCACAGAATTATCCATGCCCGTCTTTTCCTGCGGTGGCATGAGATATCAGTACAAATGGCAAGACGTGCCAGCAAATGAAATTTCATCAGACAATCAACAAAATCTAGAAGCGACGATTCGCTACTCGGTTGAATGCGGCATCAATCACATCGAAACTGCTCGCGGTTACGGCACTTCCGAGATGCAATTGGGATGGATTTTTCCGAAATTTCCCCGCGAAAAGTTGATAGTGCAAACGAAAGTTAATCCCAAACCAAACTCCCAAGAGTTTCGCGAAGAATTTGATAAATCCTTAGCTTATCTGCAACTGGAATACGTTGATTTACTGTCGCTACACGGCATTAATACGTGGGAATTGCTAGAGCAGTCTATGCGTCCGGGCGGCTGCATGGATGTGGCGAGAAAGTTGCAAAGAGAAGGGAAAGTTAGGTTTATTGGTTTCTCAACTCACGGCCCTACGGATGTGATTGTCAAAACAATTGAAACTAATCAATTTGATTATCTTAACTTGCACTGGTACTACATCAATCAAAGTAATTGGCCGGCGATTGAAGCTGCTAAACGTCACGATATGGGCGTTTTTATTATCAGTCCTTCCGACAAAGGCGGTCAGCTTTACAGCCCGCCGCAAAAATTAGTAAATTTGTGCTATCCGCTGAGTCCGATGGTGTTTAACGATTTGTTTTGTTTGTCGCATCCGCAAGTACACACTTTGAGTTTAGGAGCAGCAAAACCTGAAGATTTTAACGAGCATCTTAAAGCTGTAGAATTGTTAGATAGAGCCGATGAAATTTTGCCACCGATATTAGCAAGGTTGGAAAATGCAGCAATTAATAAATTAGGAGAAGATTGGTTTAAGAGTTGGCACGTAGGTTTACCAACTATCGAAAATACTCCCGGAGGTATTAATATTTATGTGATTTTGTGGCTGTGGAATTTGGCGCAGGCTTACGATACGATCGACTATTGCAAGATGCGCTACAACCTTTTAGGCAATGCGAGCCACTGGTTCCCCGGCAAAAAAGCCGATCGCCTCGATGAATTAGACTTGCGCCGCTGTCTAGCCCACAGTCCCCACGCTGCTAAAATTCCCGGTATTCTTCAAGCAGCCGATCGGCTTTTTGGAGGAGAAGCCATCCAGCGCTTGTCCCAAGAATAATCAAAAAAAACCCGGTTTCCAGAGAGAAACCGGGTTGGTTAACCCGAGCAGGTGAGATTTAGTTACGCGCACACAATAAGCCTATACTTAAGAAACTCTCACAACCATCGCCCATCCGTCTCATCCATTCGGGCGATTCCTGATCGCAATAGCTGCGCTTCACTAACTTTTTTCTAAACTCGCTCCCATTTTGCTTTAATCTGAGATAAAACAGTTAATAATTCACTTAGGTATTTTTTATGACTCTTAAACGCCGAAATTTCTTGTATATGCTGACGGCCAGCGTCGGAGCTATTACCGCCGGTGCTTGCCAAGCGTCAGGAAATAATGTAGCGCAAGCAAGTCCAACTGCCGAAGCAACAAAGATAGCTCAAACCCCCGGGCCTTTTACACTGCCGCCTCTGCCTTACGAATACAATGCTTTAGAACCGCACATCGATGCGCGAACAATGCAATTTCACCACGACAAACACCACGCCGCTTACGTTAAAAACCTCAACGATGCTATCAGCAAATACCCGCAACTCAAAAATATCAGTGCGGAAAATATGCTGCGAGATTTGAGCAAAGTGCCGGAAGATATTCGCACAACCGTGCGCAATAACGGCGGCGGACACTTAAATCACAGTATGTTTTGGGAAATCATGAGTCCCAAAGGCGGCGGCGAACCCACAGGAGAAATTGCAACAGCAATTAAGCAAACTTTCGGCAGTGTTGACGATTTTAAAACAAAATTTAACGACGCCGGTGCCAAGCGTTTTGGCAGCGGTTGGGTTTGGCTAGTCCGCAATAAAGCCGGCAAACTTGAGATTACAACTACTGCCAATCAAGACACTCCTTTCATGGAGGGGAACTATCCAATTATGGGCAACGATGTTTGGGAACACGCTTATTATCTCAAATACCAAAATTTGCGCGCTGACTACTTAAAAGCTTGGTGGAATGTGGTTAATTGGACGGAAATTAACAACCGCTACTCCAAGGCAAAATGATTTTTTTAAACCGCAGATAAACGCCGATAAACGCAGATGGAATTTTATCTGCGTTCATCTGTGTTTATCTGCTAATATCTGCGGTAACAAAATCCCAATCTAATAACTACAAATTTATTCAACTTTCCGCAAATAAACGCAGTGTCGCGCACTCTGACTCGTCGGGGTTGTGAATGCTTCGACTGACTCAACTGTGCCGCCCAAATGCTCGATCGCACTTTGCAACTCTGTCTCTTCCTCCACCGTCCAATTCCCACGGTAAAGTACAGCCAAACCGCCATTTTTCAGCAGAGGCAGCGCGCATTTAGCGCAGAGAGGAGCGGCTCCAACTGCTCTCAGAAGTGCTAGATCGTAAGCTTGTTTGTGCTGCGGTCCTCGGGCAATTTCATCGGCTCTGCCCAACAAAGTCGCAGCATTTTCTATCCCTAAAGACGGCAATACTGTTTCCAAAAAAGTAATCTTTTTGCGAGTAGAATCGAGCAAAGTAACTGATAGGTGCGGCAGGGCGATCGCGATCGGCAGACCCGGAAAACCCGCACCCGTGCCAATATCAATAACTTTCTGCACCGACTCGGGGGGCAATTTGCGATTTTCCCCTGCACTGTTATTAGCTGGCAGTAGTCTGGCAATTCCCCGCAGAGAATCCCACAAATGTTTTTCCCAAAACTCGATCGGTTCGGTAATTCGAGTTAAATTCAATGAGCGATTGCCCTCGACAATTAACTCATAAAGCCGCTGAAATTGTTGCTGCTGCGACTCATCCGGCTGCCAATTCAGCGTTTCTTGCCACAACTCGTTCATCTCCGGTAGCACAGACATTGTAATTTGATTCATCTTGTATTGCCACTCTTTCCTAAACTAGGCAAATTCTCTTCGCCCAAAAATACTTCACAATGCGATCAACCCGCCCGCCCGCACTAACTAATGACTAATGACTAATGACTAATGACTAACAAAACTGGTTTCCTTAGCCTCTAATTTAGCGCGATCGACCTCTTGTAAATCCCCGTGGTCTAAAGTCCAAAATCGATCGGCAACGCTCAGCAAATCGCTAGCATCGTGAGTAACAATCAACAAAGTCCAGTGACTTTTCAACTTGCTCAACAAGCTTACCAACTGCCTGCGCATCGACCAATCCAAACCCGCCGTCGGTTCGTCCAAAAGTAGCAAATGCGGCTGCCGAATTAGCTGCACCGCCAGCGCTACCCTGCGCTGTTGGCCACCGCTCAAAGCGTGGGGGGAAGCCCGCAGCGGCAAATGTCCGAGTCCCACTTCTGCCATTGCTTTGTTGATTTGTTCTTGTCCCAATTCAGGATGTCCCAGTCGCAATTCTTCTAAAATTGTGCCTCCGCAAAAATGCCTTTCTGGAAACTGGAACACTAAACCTCCTAACTGTTGTAAGTGTTCTGGTGTTAATTCCTGTTCGCGCCAGCGGATGTCACCGCTAGTTTTTTCCGCTAAACCTGCTAATATTTCTAAGAGCGTACTTTTGCCTGAACCGCTGCGGCCCACAATCAGCCCCATTTGCTGCGAGGGAAGTTCTAAGTTAATATTTTTCAGAATAGCATTCGGACAGGCTGTAGGATGATATACTAAGTTTTTTAGATAAAGCATTAACGCAATTGGTAGTTGGGGAGAAGGAAGTTCGGCAACGAGCAGTGTACGGGATTTAATGGATTTAACGGATTTAACGAATTTGTGCTATTAATAGTTAAGGCTTTTTCTGGCTGTTGCCGATCGCCCACTATTATTTTACATAAATATTTACAAAAATTTTTGATTTTTTTTCAGCTTGGGAGTTTTATTTTTCACTCTTTTTATGGTATATTTTAATAATGGAAATCTGTCTCTTCATCTATGAAAACTCACACTCCCATTATTAAAATATACCGTAACACCAGGAAAAAATCAAGCAAATTTCACTCTTTTTTTGGTCTGGGCCCGATAGTCTGACATTTTAACTATCTTGTTTCTAGTTTACAGTATATTCCATTGAGAGAATTGACGATGACGAAAACCCCTTTAGCATCGCTAGGCAAGCAAATGTTAAGTTCTAAACAGACAGTGCGGGCGATCGCCTGTGCAGGAGCGATCGCCCTGGGCCTCTGCATTAACCCAGCATTAGCGGGCGATCCCTTTCGCAGCAGCAACCCGCAGGCGATCGGGCCCAACACCGAAACCGCTTTCAAAACAATGTTTCAGCAAGGAAACTACAAACAAGCAAAAACTCAAGTTCAACAAGCACTATCAGCCGAACCAAACGAGCCGCTAGCCTATGCGATGGCAGCCTCCCTATCATACATCGAAAAAGACTTAAACTCGATGAATTCCTACGCGCAAAAAACCCGCGAAGTCGGCGAAAAATTGACGAAAACCAATCCCTTGCGCGGCAACCTTTACACAGCAGCAGGTCACTTTCTAGAAGGGGCGAACATTATAGCCAAAGAAGGAACAGCCAAAGGCGCGCCCCAAGCACTCAACAAACTGCGAGTAGTATTTCAATACCTAGATGCGGCCGATAAAATAGCGCCCAACGACCCAGAACTCAACCTGATAAAAGGCTACATGGACTTAATGCTAGCCAAAAACCTACCCTTTTCCAACCCCAACGAAGCAATTCAAAGACTCGAACAAAAAGCCTTTCCCCGCTACTTAGCTTATCGCGGCATGGCAGTAGGCTATCGAGACTTGAAAAACTACGATCGCGCTTTAGAGTTTGCCAACAAATCCCTAGCAGAAACGCCCAATAATCCAGAAATTCTCTATCTAAAAGCACAAATATTGTTTTCCCAATCCCAGGGTAAAGACAGCAACAAAACCTTACTTGAGGAAGCTCGAAAAAACTTGGACGCAGCCTTAGCAAAACCCGACCAACTGCCGCGCAGTTTAGTAGCCGAAATCTTCTTTCAGCAGTGCAGAACCCGTAACCGTCTCGACAGCAAATCTCGCGACTGCGACCCGATGCGCGATAAAATTAGAGATGCAAATGGACTCTGGGGGCCGGCCGCCTTACCACCACTATAAAAACACCAAAAAACTATGCAAGTAGAGTTTCGCGAGTTTAACCCCTTTGACCTCTGGATTTGGCTGAAGTTCAGCAACGTGCCTTCAAACGGTGAAAAACAGTATGTTGAAGAAGTGTTTGACTCTTGGTTTTTCTTGGGAAAACTCGGAGGATTTAATGCGGAAAATTTGCAAGTTCAAGATGAAGGCTTAGATATCAGTCAGATGAATTACGATGTTAATCTAGCCGACCAAAGCATGATGGCTTTGATGCACAATATGGGAGAAATGGAGTATCAAGGTTCTTGGGCTCGCTGCTGGTTTGATTTGGGAACTAGCGACGCAATCGGCCTCGATGTTTTGATTAATGTTTTCCAGCAACTGAGCAAAGAATTCGTAACGATTGAAAAACTCATTATTGGCGGGGAAAATACAGACTGGCCCGTTGACAACAGTCGCCGTCGAGAGGCTTTTGCTGCTGATAATTAACCCTTGACACGACTTGGATGACACGGACTACTCGTTACTAGGAAGAGCCTGGTAACACATATCCGGAGGCTCTGCCTCCTATTTTGCTGCTCCCAAAGCGAGGCAGAGCCTATGGACATTGATTCCTAGGCAGAACCTAGGAACCAGTTAACTAGAGATATTCTACTCGTTACTAGGAAGAGCCTGGTAACACATATCCGGAGGCTCTGCCTCCTATTTTGCTACTCCCAAAGCGAGGCAGAGCCTCTGGACATTGATTCCTAGGCACAGCCTAGGAATCAGTTAAGTAGAGATATTTGCTATAGCTAACAAGATAGATAAACCCGCCTCTACCGCGTTACCTTGATCTACCGTACATTGGGCAGCGTACTCAACACCTGATAGAGAAGAGAGTTAATAAAACCGAGGGCGATAGCCCCCAGCAAAGCACTCCAAATTCCCCACCGCAAGCGAAACCCTTCGACTAGCCAAGCCGCCAATCCAAAGATAGCAGCGTTGATAACAATCATCCACAAACCAAAAGTGATCAACAGCAATGGAATACCCAAAACCACAAAAAGCGGCCGCACCAAAGCATTCAGCAATCCAAAAACCGCCGCCGAAATCATCGCTTTTCCAAAACTGTCAATATCTACCCCGATGGGTAACTTGGAAATAATAAAAAAGCTCACAGAAGTAACCAGCCAAGCAATTACCAGCGAAACGATATCCATTTGCTTATCTCCTTGAAAAAAAGCTAAACATTAAATCGGAACAACAGCACATCCCCCTCTTGTACAACATACTCTTTTCCTTCACTGCGAACTAAGCCTTTTTCCTTAGCCGCATTCATCGCGCCCGTAGCAACCAAATCTTCATAAGCTACAGTTTCGGCCCGGATGAAACCCCGTTCAAAATCAGAGTGAATAACCCCCGCAGCTTGCGGTGCTAACATTCCCGCGATAATCGTCCAAGCGCGAGTTTCCTTTGGTCCGCTAGTAAAATAAGTCCGCAAACCCAATAATTCGTAAGTAGCTCGAATCAGAGATTTCAAGCCACCTTCTTTTACCCCGAGAGATTCTAGGAAATCCGTTCGTTCTTCCTCGGATAACTCCACCAATTCTGACTCAACTTGCGCCGAAACTATGACAACCTTAGCATTTTCTGCTTTTGCTACTTCCCGCACTTGTTCGACATAGCTATTTCCCGTTGCTAAATCGTCCTCAGACACGTTAGCAGCATAGATAACTGGTTTATTGGTGAGTAATTCCAAACCTTTAACTAATTCAGCTTCTTCATCTGTGAAACTGTACTGCCGCGCCGGTTTCCCCGCATTCAAAACAGCCACCAATTTTTCGAGCACATCCACTTCGGCTTGAGCTTCCTTGTTGTTGCGGGCCAGCTTGCGAGTGCGATCGAGCCTGCGTTCAATTTGAGCTAAGTCTGCTAAAATTAATTCGAGATTGATAATGTCAATATCTCGCTGGGGATCGACAGAACCCGCAACGTGAATAATATCATCATTGTCAAAACAGCGGACAACGTGGACGATCGCATCCACAGCCCGGATGTGAGACAAAAACTGATTTCCCAATCCTTCCCCCTGACTCGCCCCCTTCACCAAACCCGCAATATCCACAAACTCCATCCGCGTCGGCACAGTTTGCGCGGAATTGCTAATATTGCTCAGCACGTTCAACCGTTCGTCTGGCACTGCCACGACACCTGTATTTGGCTCTATCGTACAGAAAGGAAAATTAGCCGCAGTCGCCTTGGCATTAGCAACCAGAGCATTAAACAAAGTAGATTTGCCAACATTAGGCAGTCCGACAATTCCGGCAGTAAGCATAGCTATTTAGAAACATATCACTGTTTCAAAATATCATAAGTATCAGCAATATATCGGACAGGACTTACGGACGCGCGGCGAGAAACCCAGTTTCTGTGCGAATATCTCCTAGCCAAACCTCAGATTTTTGGCAAAAACCGGGAATATGTGCGTAAGCCCTACATAATTTACACCGGATCGGGGATTGTCTGAGGAATAGGTTCCGGCACTGTTTGAGGAATCGGAGAGGGGACGGTTTCCGGCACCGGTTCGGGAATTGGCTGCGGAATTGGCGCAGGTACCGGTTCGGGTACGGGGCCGGGAATCGGTTCGGGTACGGGGCCCGGCACTGGTGGCGATGCCGGTATAGTAGGCAGCCCCGGTTCGGTACTGGGAATCTGCGGGCCTGGCAACGGACTAGGGTTGGGAAAAATCACGGCAATTCTATTAATAACTCGATACAATCATCGTAGATAAAAAGCTCAAAATACGATATCTATCTAAATAGTGAAAATTTCTTAAACTTGATATTTTGTACCATTTTTAATCAGCTTTTTGGAGTAGACAAAAGCCACAGGGTCGATCTGTATGTGATTTTTTATCCTGACCGAAAGCAATTTGGTCACAGCCCCCCGGTACAGGCCGTGAACCCTTGAAAAAAGCGTAGCGTACTCATCACCTGCGATCGCTACAGCCCGTGGGAGAAATTCTAAAATCTAAAATCTAAAATCTAAAATCTAAAATCGCGCAATCGATCGCCCTCCGAAAAGCCTTGCCCGCCTGTGGTTTGGCACGACACCTAGCCAAAAGTACAGGTTCTGTCCCCTACTTAGGGTCAGTTGGGAGCTGGCCTTTTGGCTAATTTAAGACTCAACTAAAAGCTAGATAATTTTTGGGTCTTGCTCTCTTAGAATCAAACCACGACCAGCCCCAAAATTTAGTTTAAATTCAACAACTAAAATTAAGATTTATGACACAGAGTCATGAATTATATCAAAAGCTGTTAGAGTTTGACGAAGATATTCTCAAGGCGCAGCTTGGAATCTGAGTTCAAGAAAGAGCGAGAGATCCAACAGCGCGCTCGGCTTCTTTAGAAAGTCTTAATGAGGCTCTAAGTGCGACTCCCAGACGTGGAAGTCCCGATCGTGCTAATGTCAATTTCGGCGATCGCTATTTCAAGCAGCTAAACGTCAAAACTTATAACTTAATGTGTGGCGAACTGTTTGACGATCGAAAACTCAAAGCTAAACTTCAGGAAAGCTTTAAAGAAAATTATGATAAAGGAGTCGCACTTTTAGCGCCGATTTGAGCGAGTCAATTCAATATAGCTTTGTCCCTCGCTGTAATTGCTGCTACGTTGATTGTCAAAACGCTTTTTTCAGCTACTTCTACAATTTCTTCCGCTACTTCAGAGACAATCTGTGGAGTTTGGAAAGAAAAGTTAGGTGATGAAAAGGATATGCCAGACAGCGAGAGACTGCCACTGGCAAATAGCCTTGCATAGAAGTTGGTGCCTTTGAGGGCGATCGCTTTGCCCTTGGAGTTGAGACAAGAAAGCAAATTTATTACTTTTTAAGGGTGGATGAACATGAGCCAAGATAGTCTTTTAGTAACCACGCCTACATACATTGAACCGTGCGATCGCATCAATCAAATAGATAATGACCCAGCTCAACGGCGAGCATTGGAAGAAATAGGCGCTCGCGGTACAGTGACACTTCAGAACGCTCCAGGCTGTTCGACGGCTGTAGTCCGCCTGCTCGACAAGCAGCTCATCGAAGAGATGAACAAAATAGAGCCAAATTGCCTTGTAAGTTTCGCAGATCTCAACGTAGATGTGGGTGAAGGGGTTCATCCTTTGCTTCAGTTGCCTGCACAAGAAGCTCTCGCTCGTGCTATTAGCGGGCGCGGTGAAAAACTGATTATAAACTCAGCTTACCGAACGATCGCTCAACAGCTATTTCTCTACAACTGCTATCAAGCAGGACTGTGTGGGATTACTGCAGCAGCACCTCCCGGTCAAAGCAATCACCAAAGTGGATTAGCAATAGATATCGAAGACCCCGAAGCCTGGATACCCGATTTGGAAGCTCACGGCTGGCGGTGGCTGGGTGAATGGGATCGACCTCATTTTGATTTTGTTGGTGATGGGTGGCGGGATATTGGCGGTACTGCTGTGTTAGCGTTTCAGCGGCTTTGGAATCAGCACAATCCCAATGAACAAATTGACGAGGATGGTGCATTTGGGCCGGCCACCGAAGAAAAACTCAACAAATCACCTGTAGAGGGTTTTTGAATAGTTGAAAATCTCAATGAGAGTTCGGATTTGAGAAGTGAGTCCACCTACAAAATGCAAGGAAAAATCACGATGGAACGGGTGCTGGAAATCTTCCCTGATGGAAGCATTTATGAAATGGAAGGCAAGGTCGCAGTAAAGGCGATCGCCACCACAGGACAAGTGAAATTGCTCTCAAAAGCTGTGCGATTCACATTAGCTAAAACATTTGCGATCGCTCCTCCCGATCGAGTTCATCCTCAAGTTAGGGAAATAGGAGTGCGGGGAGGGATGACAATCAATCAAGATGAAGTTAATTTGATTAAATATTTTGAGGTAATGAAGTTAGAAGCCTATCTTGATACTGTTTGTTGGGGTTTGGACAATTGCATACGGATATACCCAAGGCGTATAGGAGGGAATGACAATTACGGAAGCACAGGCGGAAGAATTGCTGAGAAAAGATTTAGCATAATTTGAAGCCTATGTGTCTGAGGCTGTGCAAGTTGATATCAATGAAAATTAATTTTCAGCTTTAGTGTCTTTTACGTTTAATCTGGGGTATTAAAATCTTTGTAATTCAACTCTTTTAAAGCTTTTAAACCAAGGAAACTTTCAGGGAGCGGGCGATAAATTTTCGATAGGAAATAAAGCAGGGAGTCAAGAATTAGAAGGATTGACACGGAGGCGGAAGGCTGAAAGAGCTTTGTTTTTAGGGGAAAATTGGACAGTTTTTTGAGGTTCTACGGTGTCGCCTAATGTTCCTAAGTAATCTTCAGAGCTTAAACTACCCGAAAGAATAGGAGAAAAATATGACTGACGCATCTACTTTAATCGGATCTAATTTTCACGCCTTACTACTCGGCCTAGACTGCTACCTGCCTAACAAATTACCTGAAGGAGCTTCCTACAAAAACCTTAATGGATGCGTGCGTGACATTAACCATGTAGAAGCTTTCCTAAAAAATACCCTGAGACTGCCTGAATCGCAGATTATGAAGCTAACAGCATCTAATGCTGAGGGTTTGAATGAGCCATCAGAATCAAAAGACCTGTGGCCAACTTATGAAAATATTGTAGGGATGTTTAACGAACTGATCGAAAAAGCCCAACCGCAAGACCAAGTGTACATTCACTATTCCGGTCACGGAGGTCGTGCAGCAACAATTTTTCCAGAAATTAAGGGAGAAAAAGGGATTGATGAGGGACTCGTTCCGGTTGATATTGGCAACTCCAACGCCCGCTATTTGCGCGATTTGGAGATAGCAGCCCTCTTGCAAAAAATGGCAGATAAGCAGTTGGTTGTTACGCTTGTGCTGGATAGCTGCCATTCAGGAGGAGCGACGCGATCGGGTGATTCTGATATTCGCGGTGCAGATATGAACACGGTTGACACAACACCGCGGCCAATAGAAAGTTTAGTGACATCAAGTTTGAAATTGGCAGAAATTTGGCAAGCTTTAACAGAGGGAAAACGGGCTGCAACTATGGAGAGTATGCTTCCTGAAATAAAAGGCTGTACTGTGTTAGCCGCTTGTCGCCCTAATGAGTTTGCTTTCGAGTACGCTTTTAATGGCAAAGAGAAAAACGGAGCCCTGACTTACTGGCTACTGGATTCGCTGCAAAATCCTAGTCCTAACTTAACTTATAAGGCACTCTACGATCGCCTCAACGCCAAAATCCACAGCCAGTTTTCGCAACAAACACCGATGCTTTTCGGAGAGGGGAAGCGGAAAGTTTTTGGCAGGGATTTCGGTTCATACCAGTATGCTGTGACTGTGATGCAGGTTGATACAACTAAAAATCCAGTGCGAATCCGGTTGAATGCTGGTCAGGCGCAAGGTTTAGAGGAAGGCGGAAAGTTTGCAATCTACCAGTTAGGAGCAAAAGACTTTACTCAGGAGGATAAACAATTAGCGATCGCTGAAATTGTTGATGTGGGTGCAACAGACGCTTGGGCTGAAATTACTCAGACTTTGCGCCAAGGAGAAATCGAGCAAGGCGCTCAAGCGGTTATGCTGTCAGCACCAGTCGATTTAGTTCGCAAAGTTCGCTTGATTTACTGTACAGAAGAGAATACAAAAACTGAAAATTTTCCTCCCAAAGAAATAGATCAAAAAGCAGCTTTGCAAGGAATTGAGAGTGCCTTGGGGGAAAATGGCTGGGTGAGATTAGTTTCGGATAATGAAGTTGCGGACTACCAAATTGCGATTAACAAAAACGGCGAATACCAGATTGGCGATCCGTCAAGAACACCCATTCCCAATTTACGACCACCGCTGAAAGTTTGCGAACCGGATGCAGCCGCTCAGGTGGTGAAGCGTTTAGTCCATATTACCAAGTATAAAGCTACTGAGGAACTTGACAATTTTGGAACCTCTTTAGCTTCTAAGTTGGTAGTTGAGTTAGTTGGCAAGCAAGCCAATTATAAACGGGGACGGCGACCCTCTCCCCAACCCTTTGACGAGCCGCTTAATCCCACTGTAAAATCTGGAGAAACCGTGTTTTTGCGAATCAAAAATGATTCTCCTCAAGCTCTCAACATTGTTGTCTTGGTATTGAGTTCAGATTGGTCGATTAGCCAACAAAATATTTGGGATTCTAACGAAGATTTTGCCCTGTTCGATGCGGGGCATGAAGAGCCGAGTCCAACTCCTTTTACACTGACTCTTCCAGAGGGATATACGGAAGAAACCAATATCTTTAAAGTTTTTGCAACTGTGGGTGAAGCAAACTTCCGCTGGCTGGAATTACCAGCACTCGACCAACCGATTCCGCCCAGCGGTACTAGAGGACTCACAGCCCCTAGAAATGAGTTAGAAGAAATTTTAGCGGCTGTGGGTGCTGACGAGCAACTTTTTAATACAAAAAAAGTTGAAGTCGTTGTTGCTCCTAATCGAGGTTGGACGACAAAACAGGTAGCGGTTAAGCTGATACCAAATTAAGCAATCCATTGGCAGCGATCGCATTAATTTTGAAGGCAAGTAGAATTTTAGTCAATTAAAGAAGGAGTGGGTAAAATGGCAGACTTCCAGCGGAACTGGGCAGTTGTTATCGGAATTAATGATTACCAGAATCAAGTTCCCAAACTAAAAACAGCTAAAAATGACGCCGAAAAACTGGCAGATATATTAGCTGAGCCGCACAAGTATGAGGTAATTTTGATTACCGATGATACCGATTGCAAACCCACCCTTGAGAGCTTATTAAATCTGCTGACAAAGCAACTGCCGGAAAAAATTAATAAAGACGATCGCTTGCTTTTCTATTTTGCCGGACATGGGATTGCCAAGGAGAGCGATCGCGGCCCTGCTGGTTTCCTTGTCCCACAGGATGCCGACATCAAAAATAATGCGAATTTGCTGCCGATGCAAACGCTATACGATCGCTTAGCCGCACTCAAATGTCGCCATTTACTCGTGATTCTGGACTGCTGTTTTGCCGGAACATTCCGCTGGTCAAGTACCCGAAAAGTAACAGTCATTCCCCGCCAAATTCACAAAGAACATTACGATCGTTTTATTAATTCTCCTGCTTGGCAAGCGATTACTTCAGCAGCACACAATCAAGAAGCTTACGACATTAATCCTAACACTATTAATCCTAACAATAGAGAACTATTAGCAGGAAAAAATCATTCGCCTTTTGCTGAAGCTTTGTTTAAAGCTTTACAGGGTGAGGCGGATATTATGCCTGCAGCTCAAAAAAATAAACCCGCAGGAGACGGAGTAATTACAGCTACAGAACTTTCTCAATACCTGCAATATCAGGTAGCAGAAATTGCGGGCGATCGCCAAACTACCCAATTGTGGCCTCTACCGAAGCACAACCGAGGCGAGTACATCTTTTTAAATCCGAAGCGCCCCCCGAATTTAAAATCTGCACCGGAACTAAATAAAGATAACAATCCCTATCGGGGGTTAGAGTCTTTTGAAGAAAAGCACGCTCAGTTTTTCTTTGGGAGGCAAGAATTAATTAAAAAACTAGAAGCTCGAATTTCTCAGCCACAGCAACCGCTGACTGTAGTTTTAGGGGTATCGGGATCGGGCAAATCAAGCCTCGTCAAAGCTGGCTTAATTCCTTGCTTGAAAGACCTTTCAGAAGAAGAAGTCCCTCAAAAACTTCTCGATAGTGCTGGCAATTTAACAAACGTTATTATAGCGATAATTCGTTCGCTTCCTAAATTACCTCTGGATTTTTGGGCTTTCACCTATATCCATCATTGGCATATCCTCACGCCAATGCGTCCAGGAGAGTATCCTTTTATAGCTTTAGCAAGGACTATTTTCCCCATCAGTGATTTTGCGATCGACAACGAACTTAAAACTGTTGATTTTTTACGGGGAGTCTTACAGCAAGAAATAGAAAAGTTAGATACAGAAATAAATCAATTTGACGAATCCGGGCAACAAGATGAGGAATTTAAGCGATTGGATCGAGACAGAGAAAAGTTAGAAGGATTTGTCGGTGAATGGAATAACAACCCCAGAAAATTATTTGCCGATCGCTTCGAGGAACTTTACGATCTGTGTCAACAAGAGGAGCAGAAGAAACAATTAAGACAGGTATGCTTGGACTGTATTAATAGATTCAGCAAAAGTTTAAATTCCGAAGAGTTTGTCAAGATTGTAGAGGAATGGAGCAGAAATCATCCTGACATCAAGCTGTTATTGGTTATCGATCAGTTTGAAGAGCTAATTACTCTGAGTCGGGATGGGGAGCCAGACAAAAAAAGTAATAAACAACCAGAGTGGCAGCAGTTTTTGAAGTTTCTGGAAGAGGTGATAGCAGCTAATTTAAAACAGTTGCGGATTGTCGTCACTTTGCGATCGGATTTTGAGCCGAGATTTCTCAATTCTGATGTTTTGAAGTCGCAGTGGGCAAAGGCTCGCTTTCCGGTACGAGCGATGCGAGCGGATGAGTTGCGACAGGCGATCGAACGCCCCGCAGCAGAGATGGCTTTGTACTTTGAACCGCCCAATCTGGTCGATCGGCTCATTGAGGAAGTGGGGCAAATGCCTGGTGCATTGCCGTTGCTATCTTTCACGCTCAGTGAATTCTACATCAAGCTTTATGAAAAGTGGGTGAAAGATGGAAGTAGCGATCGGGCCCTGAGAATTGATGCGGACTTTGAGAAGGAAGGAGGGGTTGCAGGCTCTCTAACGCGCAGAGCCAATCAGGAATATAACGAATTGCCGGACGATGCTCACACAGCTACGATGCGTCGGGTGATGCTGCGGATGGTGACACTCGAAGGCGGAGAACCAGTACGGCGACGGGTGTCATTATCGGAATTGGTTTACGCCAACAAACAAGAGCCAAATAAGCCAGACAAGGAAGAAAATCAGCGAGTCAAAGTAGTCCTGGAATGTCTTCATAACGCTCGTCTTGTTGTCAGCGGGCAGGAGACGGGAGAACCTTATATAGAGCCTGCCCATGATTTTTTGGTCAAAGGGTGGGATAAATTACAAAAGTGGCTAGAAAAGGAACAGGAAAATTTGCTCTTGCAACGCCGTTTGACACCCGTTGCTTTCGAGTGGAAAAACAAGGAAGAGCCACCTAGTTTGTTAGTAAAAGCTGAACCTTTTTTAACCAGTATAGACAAAAAAATTGATGGAACAAAAGAGTGGTTGAAACAAAGGAAAGAGCGGGAGGTACAAAAAATTATAGAAAATACACAAATCCAATTGCAACAGACAACTACGAAATGGAAAAACCATGAAAAAGTATCAAGTTTTTTAACAAAAGCTGAACCTCTTTTGAATTTTTTAAACAACACATTCGACTTTCCTAAAAACTGGCGGACAAAAATCATACCGCAAAATACTCAAGAACGTCCGAAAGAGAAGAAAGTACAGTTTCTTTGGAATGGGAATCCCTATCTTGATGTCTTAAGAAAAACACTTAAATCTAGCGATTACTGGTTTAACCAAGTAGAAGCTGAATTTGTACAGCAAAGTATTTGGCAAAGACGCAGAAATATTAATTTACGCTGGGGTATTGCTGTTACTGTTGCCTCAATTATCTTATTCGGAGTTTACGTTCGATTCCAGCTAATTGAACTCACTGAAAAAGCAACAAGATCTAAAAATCTGTTATCCTCTTCATACCCTTTAAATGGCTTGATTCTGGCAATTGAAGCTACTGGTGAGAGCCAATCGCTGTTGAAACCATTTTTGGAGCCAGCTTGGGCCTCGGTTCAGTCCAGCTTGCGAGATGCGATCGAAACAGTTCGGGAAGTTAATATCTTATACGCTGGGGGGGAACTTCAATCAATTGATTTCAGTGCCGACGGTCAGCATATTATTACTACAACCCGAGAGAATGAAGTGAAGGTATGGAATATCGATGGCTCTCCCAGTTCTCTCGCTTCTAATACGATCGCTGTCGATCCTAATACTATCACTGATCATAGTCCAAAATCCAAACAACATTACTCGGCAGATGGTCAAAAAATTATCAGTATTAGTGCTGGTGATCAAGGTGCAGGGGAAGAAATAGTCGAAATTAAGAATTTAAGAGGCGACCTCATACAGCATAGGTCATTCTACGATACCAACTCGATCGCTGTTAGATCTGATGGGAAGTATGCTGTCACGGCTGGGGTAAATCAGGGAGCAGTAGTGAGATTGTGGGATTTACAAGGCAATGCGGTTAATGTTTTTTCAGGAGATCGAAAAGCTGTAAATTCAGTTGCTATTAGTCCTGAACAGAAAACTAAAGACCCTGTAAATTCAGTCGCTATTAGTCCTGATGGTCAGACTATTGTTAGTGGCAGTGAAGATAAGACTGTGCGGCTCTGGAATTTACAAGGTAAATCCTTGATTCTTCAACATGAAGATGCTGTAAAATCAGTCGCTATTAGTCCTGATGGTCAGACTATTGTCAGTGGCAGTGAAGATAAGACTGTGCGGCTGTGGGGAGCTAAGGGCAAATTTATAGGTGAATGGCCGCAGCCTCAGGCTGTTACAAAAGTTGCAATTAGTCCTGATAGTCAGACTATTGTTACTCTTAGTGATCAAGTTTACCTGTGGGGCATGAAGGGTAACTTGATTAATAAATTTTCACCTGAGGGTGGTGTTTCATCCATTGCTTTTTATGACGATCGGACTCTTGTAATTGCTGGGAATGGTGAGGTAGGGGCTGTTCAATTATGGGATTTAAACCGCCAAAAACCACGAGTAATTTTTGAAAATCCACGGGGTAAGAAAATAGGATACATCGGTTCAATAGCCGTCAGTTTTGATAGACAAACAATCGTTGCTGGAGGACATAATGGCGTGTATTTATGGAATCAGTATGGTAAGCTTCTTAGCCAACCTTTCCCAAATAGTCAGGCTAGTTGGACAGTTACTATCAGCAAAGATAGTCAATACATTGTCAGTGGGGATGGGGGGGGAATGGTAAAGTTATGGGATAGGCAGGGTAACTTAATTGGCGAACCTTTAAAAATATCTAAAGGTTCTGTCAACTCAGTCGCCCTCAGCCCAAACGGTGAATATCTCGTTAGTGGTAATAGCGATAACACGGTACGTTTGTGGCGTGCTGGTACTTGGCAAAGTTGGCTTCACATAGGGTGCGATCGATTGCGCCACCACCCGTCTTTGAATGATTCTTTTTATTTAAAAGAATTTGATGACAGTCAAGTCAATCGAGAAGCTAGAGATACTTGTCAAAAGTATGTTTGGAAGTAGACCGATCCTACCGTCGATTAAATGCTAAAAAGTTTAACCTCACGCGAAGCCTGGACTCATGGCCCACTTCGGCATTCTCTCTCCGGCATCCACCGTCCACCTCAAGACCATGATACGTTTAGGTAGCGAACTGCTTCGCCGCGGCCATCGAGTCACCGTATTTAACCTCCTCGATGCTAAAACCACTACCTTAGCAAGGGGCTTGGAATTCCAGCCATTAGCTGAAGATGAATTTCTCGCAGGATCAATGGCAGAAGGCTTTGCCCAACTGGGGAAACTCAGCCCAGTGCCTTTTCCTTTTGCACAATTAACCGGCAAACCGTTGATTTATGCCTCGATGGGAACTGTGCAAAATCGCTTGTTGGATGTTTTTTAAACCATTGCCTCTGCTTGTGAAGGGTTAGACGCTCAATTGGTGATTTGTCTCGGCGCAGGTGCGAGTTCCAAATCCTGGCCACCCTTGCCGGGAAATCCGATCTTTGTTGGCTATGCACCGCAATTAGAATTGCTACAAAAAACAACTCTCACGATTACTCGCGCCGGGGTGAATACGACTTTGGAATAGTTGAGCAAGGGAGTACCAATGGTAGCAATTCCTGTGGCGAATGACCAGCCGGGAGTGGCTGCGCGGATTGCTTAGGATCGCGAATTAAATAACTTACAATTTTAATTGTTATTGTGGGATGGGCGTCCCACAAACTTGTGGAAGTTATTTAATTCTCATTCCTTATACGGGTGTTGGGGAAGTGGTTTATTTGAAGGAATTGAGCGTTTCTCAAGTACAATCGCCCATTGGGAAAGTCCTAACCCAAGAGTGGTATCAAAAAAGGCCGATCGCCCTCCAAGACGCGATCGGGCGATCGGGCCCAGTTAAGAAAGCCGGCGATATTATCGAACAGGTTGTATTGACTCGAAAGCCGATATTGGCTGAAAAATAGTCGCAGACTGTGGTAGGATTTTGTGCTGTAACTGAAACCACAGCCCCTAGAGAAACCATAAGTAAAGCAGTAGCCAGGATTTTCAACTGTTTGGATATCATACTTAAGCGGTCGATGTTAAGTCATTTTAGAGAAGTTTGAAATTGAGACAGTGTTGCTTGTGGGCGATTTCAAGGAAAAAGGCAGCAGTCGATGCGATCGCGGAATTTCCAGCAATGGTTTCAGCAATTAATAACCTCCAGTGAAACCTCGGCGGTTGCTATAATTCCAAATAATCAAATCAAGATTAAGCGTGTCACCAGCAAACTCTCAACAACAAACGCCTCTATTAGATGCCTTGCGCGATCGCACAAATCATCCGCACGCCCCATTCTACGCCCCCGGACATAAACGCGGACAAGGAATCTCAGGGCCGCTAGTTGACTTATTCGGTGCCACAGTATTTCGCTCGGATTTGCCGGAATTGCCGGAATTAGATAATCTCTTTAATCCTGAAGGTGCAATTGCCGAAGCTCAAGACTTAGCCGCCGAAGCATTTGGAGCAAAATCAACTCGGTTTTTGGCTAACGGTTCGACTTGCGGAATTATCGCCGCCATCTTAGCGACTTGCGGCCCAGGAGATAAAATTATCCTACCTCGAAATATCCACTCCTCGGCGATTTCTGGTTTAATTTTATCCGGTGCAATTCCGATTTTTGTCAATCCCGAGTACAACTCGGATTGGGATATTGCCAACAGCATCACCCCAGAAGCCACAGCCTCCGCATTAGAACAACATCCCGACGCCAAAGCAGTAATGATGGTTTACCCAACCTATCACGGCGTCTGCGGGGATTTGCGGGCGATCGCCCAAATTACCCATCAATACAACATACCGTTATTAGTAGACGAAGCCCACGGCGCGCACTTTAACTTTCATCCAAACTTGCCAGAATCGGCACTATCAGCCGGTGCCGATTTAACCGTACAATCAATCCACAAAACCCTCGGTGCAATGACACAAGCATCGATGCTGCACGTCAAGGGCGATCGTATAGATATCCAAAAATTAAATAGAGCATTGGAGTTAGTACAATCTACCAGTCCGAGTTACATACTATTAGCATCCCTAGACGCAGCCCGCCAACAAATCGCACTCCACGGCGAACAGTTAATGACTCAAACTTTACTGCTAGCAGAAAAAGCGCGATCGCGAATCAGTTTAATTCCTGGCTTATCAGTTTTAGAACCGTTAAATACACGGGGTTTTGCAGCATTAGACCGAACCAGGCTAACAGTAAAAGTATCCGATTTAGGAATCACAGGATTTGCCGCCGATGAAATTCTGCACTCGGAACTCGCAGTCACCGCAGAACTTCCCATGCCTCAACATCTAACATTTATTATTAGCTTGGGCAATACAGAAACAGATATTGACAATTTAGTTAAAGCTTTGACGATTTTAGAAGGAAGAAGGAAGTTCGGCAACGGATTCTGTAACGGATGTAACGGATGTAACGGATGTCAGGAAGAAGGAAGTTCGGCAACGGATTCTGTAACGGATGTAACGGATGTAACGGATGTAACGGATGTCAGGAAGAAGTCCGAGAGAAGAAGTCCGAGAGAAGAAGTCCGAGAGAAGAAGTCCGAGAGAAGAAGTCCGATGTCCGATGGAAGATTTCCCCACTCTCCCACTCTCCCACTCTCCCACTCTCCCCCTCTCCTCTCCCCCCGCGAGGCCTTCTTTTTGCCAGCGGAAACAGTACCCGCAGACAAAGCAGTCGATCGCCTGTGCGCCGAACTCATATGTCCCTACCCCCCTGGAATACCAGTCCTGATGCCCGGTGAAATCATTACCCTAGAAGCCGTTGACTACCTGCAACAAGTCCTTACCGCCGGCGGCAAAATCACAGGTTGTAGCGATAGAGGCCTCCAAACTCTCAAGGTTGTGCGACAGTAAATATTAAGGCTTGGGGGAAATAGGGAGAATTTCTACTTCTTCCGCGAGTTCCAACTTCGGTCTTGCTTCAATCAAAAATCAAAAATCAAAACTCAAAAATAGAACTATGCTTTGGCCCTACGTCACTCCAGGCATTCCCGATGACTTATTTGAACGTTTACCGGGAATTCCCATGAGTAAGCGAGAAGTCCGACTGCTGTTACTCTCGCACCTGCGGCTGCAAGCAGACTCAGTGGTGTGGGACATCGGTGCAGGTACTGGTACGATCGCCGTAGAAACAGGTTTGCTGTGTCCCAAAGGTCGGATTATCGCCGTCGAAAGGGATGAAGAAGTAGCAAGCTTGATTCGCAGAAATTGCGATCGATTCGATCTCGACAACGTAGAAGTCATAGAAGGCAGTGCCCCGGAATGCCTCAAAAACCTGCCCCAACGGCCCCACCGAGTCTGCATCGAAGGAGGTCGCCCCATTAAAGTCATTCTCCAAGAAGTCTGGCGGTACTTGCAACCCCACGGTAGAGTTGTCGCCACCGCTGGCAATTTAGAGAATCTTTACGCCATTTCCGAAGGGTTCGCCGAGTTGCAAGTCCGCAACATCGAAGTAGTCCAGTCCGCCGTCAACCGCTTGGAGACTCGGGGCCTGAGTCAAACCTTTGCCGCCGTCAATCCCATATTTATTCTCAGTGGCGAAAAGCTGGATTAGTCATCAGTGATTAAAATGACCTACTCGCACACCAAATCAAAGATGATGATCTGGGCCCGGAGGTTGTATGACGTATGACTAAAGACTAAATGTAATTCTTAATCTTTTTTAAGTTCAATTAACCTTTAACCTTCATACTTAGAATAAGGGCGACCATAGCTGGATTGACCGCCTGAGTTGAGATTTTGGATCGACGATTGGGAATGGGGGTTAGCTGTGCAAGGGAGAAACTCGTGCTCTTGAAAAATCCCAAATCCCAAATCCCAAATCCCAAATCCCAAATCGAATGACCCGCCGCCGTCTGCAAGAGAAATTCATTTTATGCCTTGGTCTCGTATCCTCAGTGGAATAGTTGCGATCGCCCTTGCTTTGGGAATGATTATTATGGGGGGATGGTACTTCACCGTCGGCTTTGGGGTCATCGTCTACCTAGGCCAATTGGAATATTTTGAATTAGCAAGGGCTAAAGGCATTGCACCTGCTGCCAAAACTACCTTAGCCGTCAGTCAAGGCCTGCTAATTACTGCCGCCCTAGCACCGCAACTCGTAGACGCCATGTTCCCCCTAGCCGGAACCTTAATCTGTTTCTACCTGTTATTCCAACCTAAATTATCTACGATCGCCGATATTGCCTCCTCAATTTTAGGATTGTTCTACGGCGGTTATTTGCCCAGCTATTGGATACGGCTGCGAGTCGGCCTCGACCCAGCCAATCTTGCTACAACTGGACTGGGGCAAGCAGTAGCAAGCAATTTGCCCGTTAACATTTACTCGCCGCCGTCTTGGACAACTTCCAGCTACATATCTTTAGGATTGACTTCGCTGCTGCTGGCTTTCCTCTGCATCTGGGCCGCTGATATTGGGGCTTATTTTGTCGGCAAATTCTTCGGCCGCACTAGCCTGTCCCACATCAGCCCCAAAAAAACCGTTGAAGGTGCCGTATTTGGAGTTTGCGGCAGCATCGCCGTGGCCGTCGCTGGGTCTTGGTATTTACACTGGCCGGGGTGGCCGTATACTGGGGCTGCTTTTGGTCTGTTGATTGGCGTTGCTAGCCTGTTGGGAGATTTAACTGAGTCGATGATGAAGCGAGACGCCGGTGTTAAAGATTCGGGACAGTTGATACCCGGTCACGGCGGCATTCTCGATCGCACCGACAGTTATGTTTTTACCGCACCCTTAGTCTACTATTTTGTCACTTTACTGTTGCCCGCGATCGACTCTTACCTCCTCGCCCGCTAATTGGGAATTGTCAATTGCCAATTGCCAATTGCCAATTGGGAATGGGGAATTGGGAATTAGGAATTGGGAATTGGGAATGGGGTATGTATTCCCAAGCTGTGCGTCGAAGGTTAAAGTCAACACTCAACAGTTAACTAACTAAGGCAAAACTCTAATACCTCCCCGACAAACAATCTCCCCCGGACTCAAAAGCAACTCTTCTATCTCAACTTCAGGCCCAAAATCAATTTTAAAACCATTGAAATCACTGCTCTTTAATTCTCCATCCATTTCGATTTCTGGTGCTTCAAACATCAATTCGTGATCGCTGGCCATCCGCAAACCAGTCCGCAATACCAAAGGAATTTGCCTACCGCCAGCGCGCAAAATTGCCGCCGAAAGCGTCAACACACCCGCCTCAATTGCAATCTGCGAATTTTGCAACTTCAGCGACTTTTCCCTATCTGTTAGCGGCAGCAGAGGCAGCAAAAATTCGCTCAAAGCATCAGCAAGCAAAGGCGCTTTCAGCGACGCATTCAAATCCGCTTGACTTAGCCTCAAAACGCCTGCCACGGGAACGGATTCCATCAGACGCAGGGGTTGACCTTTGAGAGCTTGACCCAGGTTGATGCGAATGCCACAGCCCTCTAGGGCAACTTCAGTTAGGTGTAGTCCTTTATACACAGCACCCCTCGCGGCAGCCGTTACTTTGGGGATCGCACCGCTGAAGATTTGTCGATCGCTCCCCTCAATTTTCACCTTCAACTCGTCCACCTGCTGAACTTGCGATCGCAGCCACAACTGCACCGCCGGAGACAGCACGGCGCTCGCGATCCGGCTGCCTTGACTCGTCGGCGAAGGTTTCCCCGGCTCAAAGCCGAGATTAACAGTCCCACCAGAGCCAGCAGCGCCATCTCTATTGTCAAATTGAAGAGAGTTTCGATCGACAGTCATAAACAATTTCAGAATATAAACCTTAATATTCAAGCACAGAAATTTAACTAGAACTTGCGTATCTGGCCTCATCAACCCGGTTTCTTCATAGATATATCGCCGTCAACCTCTGATTCTTCTGGCGAAACCGGGTTGATGAGCGCAACTCCTATGAGCTCCCAAAGCAAGCAGAAATCTCGAATCAGCAACGCCAGAAGCAGAAAAATTCTCACCCTGAAGGGCCTTTTGATCTCTCCTTCCTTCGCGAGTTGTGCGATCCCCAGGAAAAATTCGCGATCGAGCGTATAAAATTAACCAGGAGTACGGGATTTATGGTAGTGTGGGTTTAGGGTCTGGTCAGACCCACAGCTCTCTAATTAGCCGCAAACCAAGGGTGCAAGCCTGTGCCTGGCGCGAGTCTTTTCCTCGTAGTTTTTGCACAACATTCAGGGTCATGCCATCAGGACAATCCTTACATGGCGCAACGCCCTGTAAGAATTGGTCGAGCATTAGTAATTTATTCCCAACCCGGAATTGAGCATTGCCAGCATCGGTTAATCAATTAACCGTGTCGTGTTTCCTCCCCCACCGCTCGCGAGTTGGGGGTTTCCACACTCCCGTCATGTCTGATGAAAGGCTGCAAAAAATCCTCGCCCAGTGGGGCATTGCCTCTCGCCGTCTTGCAGAACAGATGATTGTAGCTGGACGAGTCCGAGTTAATGGCAATATAGTTCGCTTAGGAGAAAAAGCGAACCCCGATCGGGATCTGATCGAAGTCGATGGAGTCCCGGTAAAACCAACGGATCGACCGTCACAGGTTTATCTGTTGCTCAACAAACCGGCAGGCGTTGTTTCTACTTGCAGCGATCCCAGAGCCCGATCGAAAGTTCTCGACTTGCTGCCGCCCCAACTGCGCTCGGGTCAAGGCATCCACCCCGTAGGACGCTTAGATGCAGATTCCACCGGCGCCCTCTTGCTCACCAATGATGGTAAGCTGACATTTTGTTTGACCCATCCGCGTCACTCGATCGCCAAAACTTATCACGTTTGGGTGTTGGGCGATCCCCCGGAACCCATACTGCAAGCGTGGCGTCAGGGCATCATCTTGTCAGGCAGAAAGACTTTGCCCGCGAAAGTTAGAGTTCTAGATCGCGCGCGCGAGCAAACTCTGTTAGAAGTCATTCTATCAGAAGGCAGAAACCGACAGATTCGGCGAACAGCCGAGCAGTTGGGATATCCCGTGGTGCGCCTGCACCGCACTGCCATCGGCCCGATTCAATTGCAGCGGCCCGAATTGCCAATATTGGCACCAGGCTGCTACCGACCCCTAGAAGATTCGGAAATTATTTATTTATGGAATCTAGTCAACCTAACATCAATAAGCGTGCCAGCAAATTCCCAGGAGCACAGCATATGACAAAGAATTTATTGTTTTTATTCTTCAAAACAACTAAGAAGAAACTGCACTCCCAAGAGCCAGAACCAGCTCAGAAGAAGCTAGCGGAAATTGGGGCTCAACTCCGCCAGTACCGCGAACAGCACTCGATTTGTTTGGACAAAGTAGCCCTGGTAACAATGATTCGGCGGAATCTGCTGCAAGCCATTGAGGAGGGTCAACTCGACCAACTTCCCGAACCCGTCTACACTCAGGGTTTGATCAAGCGCTACGCGGAAGCAATGGGTTTGGACGGAAGTCAGTTTGCCGAGTTTTTCCCGATCGAACCGCCACCTCGATCGAGAACCAAGCTATCCTGGCAAGATGGACCTCAGTTGCGGCCGATCCACCTGTACCTCTTTTATACATTTCTAATTATCTGTTCAGTCAATGTCTTATCTCATTTGATGGGCAGTTCTGTGACCGCAAAAAACGGTACGGGAGCCGAAGAACTCACACTTGGGCAGCAACAACAAGCTCGCGCCGCTGCTGAGGCATCGAGGGCCTCAAAAACTCAGAAACCCCAGAGTTACGCCACTGTGGAAGCAGCAAGAACCGGTCAAAAATTAGATACATCTGGCAATAAACCAGTGATGGTTAGCCTCACTTTTAAAGCAGAATCGTGGATGCAGGTTGAAGTCGATGGCAAAACAGAGTTTGAGGGAGTTTTGCCGACCGGGACTGTGCGCACCTGGCAGGCTCAAAAGCAATTGGTAGTTGTAGCTGGTAATGCCGGCGGAGTAATGATTGCTGTTAATAACGGACAAGCCGAACTACTCGGAGTTCCTGGAGTCGTCAAAGAAGTGGTTTTTAAAGCAGAGGAACTCAAGCCTTCAGCAAAGCCCAAGAATGAAGGTTAATTGTTAATTGTTAAGTGGTAATTGTTAATGGGTAATCGGAAATAGGTAATGGCTGGCAGTCCACAGCTTTTAACTAGAATGTCGGTCTTTATTGACTCATTACCAATTACCAATTACCCCTTAACAATTACCCATTACGAACTACCCATTCCAGACGATCAATTTTTCTGGGGAGCGCGCCCGGAGATGTAAGTCATGGTTTTGAGCCGATCGCCAACTTCCCTATTCAAAGCTTCGGGCCGATACCGCCAGCCCCAATTTCCCTCTGGTTTCCCCGGAAAATTCATCCTCGCGTCAGTACCCAAACCCAACAAATCTTGAAACGGCACAATTGCCATATTAGCAATAGACATCCAACCCATGCGGATTAAAGACCAGTGGATTCCTTGGGGATCGATGCAGCCCAAATAACGCAAAACCTCATCTCTTTCGTAGTTTGACAGTTGATTGAACCAGCCGACAGTCGTATCGTTGTCGTGGGTGCCGGTGTAAACTACGCAGTTGCGATCGTAGTTGAAAGGCAAAAAAGGATCGCCAGGGCCCGCGCCGAAAGCAAACTGCAAAATCTTCATTCCTGGAAACTCGTATCGATCGCGCAAAGCTTCCACTTCTGGAGTAATTACCCCTAAATCCTCAGCGATAATCGGCAAGTTGCCAAACTTCTGGTTAATTAGATCCAACAAAGCTGTTCCCGGCGCTTTAATCCACTCTCCGTACATAGCAGTTTCTTGCCCGCGCTTCACGGCCCAGTAAGCCTCAAATCCTCGAAAGTGGTCGATCCGAGTCACGTCTACATAAGCAAAAATCGCTTCAAAACGCTCCACCCACCACTCGAAATTATTTGCTTGCAACTTCTCCCAATTGTAGACGGGGTTGCCCCACAATTGACCTGTTTCGCTGAAGTAATCCGGGGGAACTCCCGCCATTAAAGCTGGTTCTCCGCTGGCTTCATCCAAGCAGAATATTTCTCGATGAGACCACACATCCGCGCTGTCGTGAGCTACATAAATCGGAATGTCGCCAATAATTTTAATGTCCCGCAGATTGGCATAGCGTTTCAACTCCGTCCACTGGCGAAAAAACTCAAACTGGACGTATTTGTAGTAATAAATCTCAGCATTTAGCTGCTGGCGCCACTTCTCTAGAGACTCGGGTTCTCGACGGGCAATTTCTGGTTCCCAATTGTTCCAGCTAACACCGCCAAAGTTGTCTTTTAGTGCCATAAATAAGGCGTAATCTTCCAGCCAATTCTCTTTGCTTTCGCAAAAAGCTGAGAATTCTTT
Source organism: Microcoleus sp. OTE_8_concoct_300 (assembly GCF_031383065.1). Lineage (NCBI taxonomy): Bacteria > Bacillati > Cyanobacteriota > Cyanophyceae > Oscillatoriales > Microcoleaceae > Microcoleus > Microcoleus sp. OTE_8_concoct_300. Next base: position 33,130 of record NZ_JANMZH010000140.1, read on the forward strand.
TTGCTGGATCGGCGATGCTTTGGCTTTGAAGTTTTCGCAAGCTTTTTTGAGCAAAGGCACTTTCAGGGCGATCGCCCGCTCGAAGTCTACATAATCGAGCGGAAATTCTGGTAAATTAGCGAAGTCTTCATCGGCAAGTAATTGCTCGTCCTGCAGCAGTTCTGGGTTGATCAGCAGCGGATTTCCCGCCATTGCTGAATAGCACGAATAAGGAGAATTGCCGTATCCTGTCGGCCCCAGCGGCAATACCTGCCAGTATTGCTGGTCGCTCTCTACTAAAAAGTCAATAAAGCGATATGCTTCTATTCCCATGTCCCCAATGCCAAATCGGCTGGGAAAGGATGTGGGGTGGAGTAGCATGCCACTTGAGCGGGGAAAAAGCATAATCTATCTAAAGATATAGGAATTAAACATTGACAATTTGACCGATATTCCCTAGCAGTTAAACTTGGCAGTTTTTAGGGCGATTGTCAGGGCAAATACTTTTGTGATTGTCTCATATTTTCTGCCAGAACGTGCTTGCCAAATATTTTTATCGCACTCTACTCACAACTTCTGATATCAAATCCGGTAGCATCGGAATTATTCCTCTCTGTATTCTCTCCCTCTGCGTTAAGAGCGCCCTCTGCGGTTAAATCATTCCGATGCAACCGGAAACGATATGACTAGAGCCCAAAACATCAAAATCCCGAGTTACCAGATTGCCTCGCTTTCGCAACGCCGGTTTTTTTACCCACCCTCGTCTGCTGCAACAAAGTATTTTGGTCGATCGCACCCGGTTTCTGCCTAACCTTTCAATATAACTTTTCTTTCGCTTTCGACCCATCTCTGTGCAGTCGTAAATTGCCCCCCTGCCCAAAATCCGCCATCACTTAAGCAGAGCCTATGCACAAATCAGCCGGCTGTTTTGTATCTCAAAAAACAGTCGGCTGCGGAATTAGCTGAAAAGAGGCTGAGTTTAAGCTTGGTTGTTAAACATTTTCTGCACTTGTTTGAGAGCTAAAGTGCCGATGTTGTAAGCTGCCCAGCCGCCCGCCAACAATACGGGCATCAATACTATTAGTATGCGGAAGTCAAAATCCATGAGTTCTCCTCCTAAAGTTTTTTAACAAATTCTCATAATCTATTTGTATCTCATTTTGTCGCCATTCTCCTGACTCTTTAACCAAATATTGTCGCCTTTGAAATTCCTGGGCCAGCAGCCCCAGACGCAGGAGGACATCGCTGCACAAGAATTGAGATCGAAACTCAAACTCGCGGGGGATCTCGACATTCGCTGCACCACTTATTCCAAAATCAGTTTCGCAATCCCTTCCACCACCTGAGTTAGAGGATCTTTAGGGAAGTGCAGCACAAACACCCCCTTGCTGGCGAGAAGCATCATCTTGTCGCTGTGGGGCAGCACCCCTGCAACTGGGATGTTGTAAATACTCTCTACTTGCTGCTTCAAATCCTCGAAATCTAGGGATTCAGGGGCTTTATTGATCGTCATCAAAATCTTGGGAACTTCTAATTTTCGGGCCACATCTACCGTGACAGCCGTTCCCTGAAAATCTTGCTGATCCGGACGCAGAATCAGTAACAGGATGTCGGAAATGGTGATGCTGAGGAGGGTTTCTTCGTTGAGCCCCGGGTGCGTGTCGATAAATAGGTAGTCTAAGTCCAGAACATCGATCAGTTCTTGAAAGCCGTCGGTAAGCAGGCCCACATCGTAGCCTTCGCGCAAAACTCGCGCTATCTCCCCTGCTTTAATGCTCGAAGGAATCAGGTAGAGCGTGCCGTTACTGGCTAATTTGGGCAGCAGCGAACTCACATCGTAGGCTGTATCCCCGATCGGACACCGGCCCCACAGGTAATCGTTCAGGCAGCGATCCATGTTGCTCTCGCTGAAACCGAACAGCACGTGAATCCCCGGCGATTGAATGTCGGTGTCCACAATGGCGACCCGATTTCCGCCGCGAGCGATAATAGCTGCCAGGTTTGCTGTCGTATTCGATTTGCCAGTTCCGCCGCGGTAAGAGTGGACAGAGATGATTTTGGACATGATCTGCGTATGAGGGTAAGAAACGGCGAGAATTAATTATGATGCAATTCTCGATGCAGTCGAGTTCTCTGTCATTCTTCCTTGTCCCCCAAATCCTCCTTGTCTGCTAAACTCTCAATTTTTTCATCTTGTATCCTCTTTTCTGCGCCCCTGCGCTGCCGCATCAGTTTGGCTTTGGCTTGCAAATGACTGAACTCGTCATCTGGTTTGGTTTCGGCTGAACTAGCACCGCCGCCGGCATCAGGAGCCACACCGGTTTTTGAGCTGGTTTCCAATTCAGTCACGGCGACGGGCTGATTCTGCTGTTTAGCTGTTTGCTCCAACGGAGGTAAGTATTCGTCAGTCTGACTTTCGGCTTTGGGAAGCTCTGGGACACCAGCAGTTATTTTTTGGGGATCGGAAGGTGCTTTTTCAGAGGTTTCTGGTTTGCTACCCCTCAGTTTATCTTTCTTTCGCTGCAATTCTCTAAAGAAATCAGATTCTGTGATTTCTGCGACTTGCTGTGCTTTTTTGGCTTGGTCTATTTCGATTTTGAAGACTTGTTTTACTCGATCCCTAATTGCTTTCCCGTATCCGGCTTTATTAAATCTGTCTGCTGATACTATGCTACTGCCAGCTAGGACTAATGCTAAGGTTGGCGCTGTCACAGGCACCCACCCTCCCAACAGAAAAATCCCAAAGCTGATCGCGCAGCACCCGGACAGCATGGCTGCGAATGCCCCCCCCAACTTCGCTGGGTGAGCTATCCGCGATGCCAAGGTTCCTCCCACAATTGACCATCCCGAAATCCACAAGATTTCTGCCCATTCCGGCCAAAACCAAAACATCGGTCTGTTGTCTAAAACTGTACTCAAAATTTGGCTGACTACTTGTGCGTGTGCCACGATACCCGGCATGAATTGGTTGTTTTGCTGTTGCCCACTGTAAGGAGTATAAAATAAATCTTTAACGGTTTCTGTGGTGTAACCGATCAGAACTATTTTATCTTTAACTAAATGCGGGTCAACTTTCCCTTCTAAAACATCCGTAATTCTGACTTGGTTTGCGACTTTCCGCCTGGAACGATAGTTAATTAATATTTGATATCCCCTGGCATCGACATTTGTGTATCCTCCGTCATTACTTTGTAGTCGTTTTAATTGGGTTTTTCCCAGCCATAAAGATTGATCAGGTGCCAGGTGGGGATAAATTTTTTGCCCTTGCAGGTAGCGGAGTGCTAGCTTGAGGTTGAAGGAATATAAAACTTGAGAGTTGTCATTGCAAAGATGTTTCTCTACCGAGGAGTTGCCCTCAATTTTCGGTGGTTTCATAAATAATAAAGACCTGCGGAGTATGCCGCCTGGATCGACTCCGAAATCTGCAAATCCCACCCGGTTTTCTGGGATTCCCGGCGGAGGCGGAGAACCGGGATTGTCCGGGCTGCCGTCGGTGACTAAACATACCCCGATAATTCGATCGCTTTTTTGTAAAACTTTAGTTAATTCCTCGCGCCCGTCTCCTAAAGGTACGTCTCGCAGTACATCTAAACCGATGACTGCAGGCTGCATTTTTTCCAGTTTTTGTAAGACTTCAGCTATTTTGCGATCGGGTATCGGCCAGTCCTGCAGTTTCTGAATGTCTGCTTCGGTAATCCCCACAACTAGCAAGCGCGAGTCTGGCTGTTCCTCGGGACGCCACCTCACCATTTGGTCGTAAACGCTTAATTCTATGGGTTCGAGTATTCCTAGCTGTCTGGCCCCCATCAAGGATAATGTTACTGCCGCGCTGGCAATTAATACAGACTTAGCAAATGCTAGTGATGGTTTATACATTTGACTCACTTGAGCCGCTGCCGATCGAATTTTGTTAGATATTTTACTCATTATCCCAGCATAAAAGTTTGACTTGTTTCTGGAACAGCAGTTGTTTCGCCTTTATGGCCTGCCGGAGACTTCCTCCATCTTAGGACACCCAGGAACTCCGACCGCTTTGTTACAAAATTTTACATTTGGCACCCAGCAACTGTATGCAATGATACTGGCGACCTAGGTTGGCTGATTTTCCCGACGGATAATCCCCTTGCCGATCGAATTAATTAATGTTATGGATAATATGTCAAGATTAAAATAGTGTATCTACGCCATCTACTAGCAGCTCCAAAATATTTGTCGCCATCAGCAAATACCTGTGTTTGCAATATTATAGTGAAAGGTACAACAAAATGAAACGTTTGCTACGTCAAGCTACACTTGCGGTCGCCGTATCTGCGATGGCAGCGACCCTCCCCAGTTCACTTGCACCGATGCGGGCACAAGCCCAGCCGCTTCTGCTGAGTCAAAATGTTAATTTCAATCCTCCCGACGTAACAGCCCCCACCAGCCGACAAGGAGGGACACATCGCGGCAGCAAGCTTTGTCCGGCGGGTTTGTCTATTACTCCTTTAGTGCCTCCAACTAATATCGGTTTAACCCTAACAGAGTCTCCCACAATTTTTGTCTATGTTCCTCAAACCTCGGCAAAAATAGAGTTTACTGTCCTCAACGAGAAAGAAGAGGAAGTGGTCTACGAAAAAACATTTAAACTTGACAAATCAGGGATTGTTGGAGTCACCATTCCTGCTATGGGCAACAACAAATCCCTTGAAGTTGGTAAGCGATACGTGTGGTCATTTTCGCTAGTTTGCGACCCCGAAGACCGATCGGGAGATTTAGTTGTTAAAGGGTTCGTGCAGCGAATTGAACCCCAGGCCACTCTCAAGAGCGATTTGGCAAATGCCGACCAGATGACTAAGCTCAACGTTTACGCTACAAATGGGATTTGGTACGAAACTCTCGCTACTTTAGCCCAAATGCGGCGCCAGACACCTGGGGATGCGAGGCTGACAGCCAAGTGGACGCAATTATTGGAGTCCCAAGGACTGGAATCAGTTGCAGCTCAACCGCTGCTGGTTCAGCCTCTTTAAAGCTCGCTATTTGTTGAAGTTTTGTCAGTCTTCCTATGGCTAGGTGAAAATTGACAAATTTACCCGCTCGCGGCCGGAGTTTTAACTCCGGCTTAAAAGTAGAGATGGGCTCTATCACATCTCTACAATTTGGTGAAAGAGTCAATAACTAAGCCCTAAAGGAACCCTCGCTTGCAAGAATAGTTTGCAAGCTATACTGACGAGTCTAACTCTTCACGGCCTCGGTTATCAGGGTCAAAACACTCCTTGAATGCGACGCTAGTTTCCCGCTGTGTCGCTTTCAATTAAACAGTTCTCAAGTCACGCTCAACATTGTTGTAAGCCGCAAGAACCCAGATAACGAGGTCGAAGCTAACTTTACCCCGCAAGGGAGGACTTAAAATGTCTAATCTTGTTTTTGTTCTAGATACTGAGAAACGACCACTCTTACCGGTTCATCCTGGTAAAGCACGTAGGTTGTTGAACGCCGGAAAAGCTGCTGTATTTCGGAGGGATCCGTTTACGATCATTTTAAAAGTGGTAGTAACAGCAACCCCTGAATCAATCACTTTAAAAATAGACCCCGGCTCTCAAACCACAGGTATCGCATTAGTGCAGGGAGAAAAAGTCGTCGTTGACCCAGCATTAACCCATCGCCGTCAATCGAGCAAAACAAGTCTTGAATCCCGAAACGAGTTGCGTCACTCACGAATAAATCGTCACACACCATACTGCCAAGCAAGGTTCTTGAATCGCACCCGTCCCAAGGGTTGGTTAGCACCATCCTTGCAACATCGGGCAGAAAAAACTCTAACTTGGATCAAAAAATTGCTCCCACTTGCACCTATCGGTTCAATCGTTCAAGAGCTTGTCCGATTTGACCTACAACGATTAGAAAATCCTGAATTTTTAGGGATTGAATATTAACAAGGAGAATTGCCAGGTTACGAAATCCGTGAGTATTTACTCAATAAGTGGGAGAGAAAATGTGCTTACTTCGGTGTGGAAAATATAGCATTGCAAGTTAAGCATATTTATCCGAGAGCCAAGGGTGGAAGCAATCGAATTTCTAATCTCTGCCTTGCGTGCCCTTCGTGCAACCAAAAGAAAGGTGCTAAAAACACAGTTTTTAGCTAAAAAACCTGATATTCGGAAGCGCATTCTCGCACAAGCTAAACGTCCCCTCAAGGATGCTGCTGCTGTAAATTCCACTCGATGGGCTTTGTTTAATCGCCTGAAAGAAACGGGATTGCCTGTGGTGACTGGTTCTGGTGGATTGACTAAGTTCAACCGTACTCGATTAGAACTACCTAAAACCCATTGGCTTGATGTTGCCTGTGTGGGTCAAGTTGAATCGCTAGAAGTTCTCACACACAAGCCGCTGTTAATTAAAGCGAGGGGACACCCAACTCGTCAAATCTGCCGCACGGATAAGTTTGGATTCCCATCTTGGTATGTTCCGAGAAACAAGTCTGTCAAAGGTTTTCAAACTGTGATATTGTAAAAGCGGTGCTTACGACTGGTAAGAAAATAAGTAAATATGTGGGTCGTGTTGCCTGGGGTTCAAGTGGCTCATTCAAGATTTCAGGATCAGAATTAGTTCCAGGAATCAGCCACCGATACTGCAAAATTGTCCATGGCAAAGATAGCTATGGTTACGCCTTTTGAAGATTCACTCACTTATTGAAAGCCCCGAGTCGTTTCCCACGAGCAGTCTAAAGACGCGCTAGGAACCCACTTACCGAATTTTTTTATGAAACGTTTTCTAAATTTTACTGCACTGGCGATGGCTGTATTTGCGATCGCAGTTACTCTCTCCAGTTTGCTTACACCGATGCAGGCTGTGCCTGCACCAATTCTCCTGAGTCAGAATGTTAATTTCCATCCCCCAGATGTAACAGCCCCCGACAACCGGCAAGGGGGGACGCATCGAGGCGACGCTTGTCCCAAGGATTTATCTATTATTCCTTTAATACCTAAAAGCAATGATGGTTTAACGCTAGGAGAGTCGCCAACATTCTTTGCCTACGTTTCTCAGTCTTCGACTCCAGTCGAGTTTACTTTACAAACTGACGATGAAGAAGGAACCGAGGTTTACAAAACTACTTTCAAAGTTGACAAACCCGGGATAGTTGAGGTCAGTATTCCTGCTATCGCCGATCGCCAAAAATTTCTTGAGATTGGCCAGCGATATCAGTGGTCGTTTTCGGTGGCTTGCGATGACGATCCGTCGGGGAATTATTTTGTTAACGGAATCGTGCAGCGAATTGAACCGCAGGAAACTCTCAAGAAGGATTTGGCAAATGCCGACCCTATGGCTAGGGCGATCGCTTATGCTAAAAATGGGATTTGGTACGACACTCTTGCTACTCTAGCCCAAATGCGGCGCCTCGCACCCGATGATTCGGCACCCAGGGCCGAGTGGACGCAATTGTTGCAGTCCCAAGGACTAGAATCGATTGCCGATCAACCGCTAGTTCAGTCTTTTGAATAACGACTCTTGACTAATCACTGCTGAGTGTTTGCACAGTCAATTCTTCTATTCTTCTATTCTTCTATCCAGTTACCGAAAGCAGCCAGGCTAGAAGCCCCCGGATTGATCCGTGCAGAACTAAAAACCTACTATCGGATAACAAGTCCCCGGATTGATCCCTGACCTAGCTTTCTTCAATTCTCCAATTCTTCAATTCTTCAATCCAAAATCTAAAATCTAAAATCTAAAATCGATTGACCCAAAGCAGCCAGGGTTGAAGCCCCCGGATTGATCCGTACAGAACTAAAAAACCTAGTATCGGATAACAAGTCCCCGGATTGATCCGTGATATCATGTCCGATGGATTGACCATAATATCCCGACCGGGCGGGTTTTTGAGATTGTCAATTATTGGCAGATATTGGCAGGTTTACCCGCCCCTACCTGATTTCTGGTAATCGACCGGACATGATATGAGCTCGCTTTCTTCAATTCTTCAATTCTCCAATTCTTCAATCCAAAATCTAAAATCTAAAATCTAAAATCGATAGATTGACCGAAAGCAGCCAGGGTAGAAGCCCCCGGATTGAGTCGTGCAGAACTAAAAAACCTAGTATCGGATAACAAGTCCCCGGATTGATCCGTGAGCTCGCTTTCTTCAATTCTTCAATCCCAAATCCCAAATCTAAAATCTAAAATCTAAAATCGATAGATTGATGGCTAATAACTTTCCGACAATTCTAGCTCTTGATTTTGACGGTGTGATTTGTGACGGACTAATCGAATATTTCCAAACAGCTTGGCGTACCTACTGTCAAATCTGGAAACCAGTCGAAACAGTGCCCGATGCAGATTTAGCTTTGAGTTTTTACCGAGTGCGGCCCGCCATCGAAACTGGTTGGGAAATGCCGCTGCTGATCCGTGCACTGCTGACAGGCTTTTCCCCAGAGCAAATTTTGCTGGAGTGGCCCAATATAGTACCGCATTTATTGACCGAAAATAATTTGAAAGCGCAGTCTATCGGCGCTATGTTAGACGGATTGCGCGATAATTGGATTGCTGATGATTTATCTGGGTGGCTGTCTTTGCACCGCTTTTATCCAGGGGTTGCCGATCGCTTGCAATCCTTGCAGGAGAGTTCGGTGAAAGTGGCGATCGTCACTACGAAGGAAGGTCGTTTTGTGCGGGAACTTTTGCAGCTAGCAGGCGTACAAATGCCGTCCGAGTTGATTTTTGGCAAGGAATACAACAAGCCGAAACACCAAACTTTGCGGGAATTTTTGGCAGCGTCTGGCAAAGATTCGACTATTTGGTTTGTGGAAGACCGCTTAAAAACTTTGCTGTCGGTGAAGCAGCAGCCGGATTTATCTCAAGTGAGGTTATTTTTGGCTGATTGGGGTTACAATACTTTGCCAGAACGGGAATCGGTTGCCCAAAACCCACCCGTTCAATTGCTTTCTCTGTCGCAGTTTGCCGGAGATTTTGCCGATTGGCTGCCGGCCGAATGTTGATGTTAGATTTGTTTGCAGGTGGGATTTTTTTTTGCTTGTCAGAGTCAAAAAAACTCACAAAATTTTACAGTTTTTTTGTTGACTTTGACGGCGATGGTATGGTATTTTTATATAATGGGATGGTTGCAAAAATAATATTTTTGGACAGATTCCCATTATAATATAAATATAACAAAAATCCCCCAAAAAAGCAAGAATCTCGACCCAAAAAATTATTTTTTTTTGATACAGTCTTGCACGCATTCTTGACCTGAGAAACTAAATTTTTTACAGTTTCTGGGGCTACAAGGAAATATTTTCGTCCATCAAACCATGTGGCTGACCAAAAAAGCAAGCTTGGTAACCGACAATTTGAAAATTGTTTTGATAATTTCTCAGCTTCAGGGCCCACAGGTGGGGCAGAGAAACCCGGTTGATACGAGTTTTGGGTTTAGTAAGGACAAATTTACCAAGAAACCGGGTTTAGCTTTTGCGACGAGTGCGATCGCGAAATCAACTTAAAATATTTCTCATCGGGTGAGAAACCCGGTTTCTACCAGTTTTCGGTTTGGTAATGAGAAATCAACGAAGAAACCGGGTTTCTGAGCTCGCGAGTGCGATCGCGAACTAAAATTGAAAGCTTTCTAATATTGAGACTTAAAACCAATGCTCGATTTAACTAAAGCAGCCAAGGCAATGCAGGGAATGAGCCAACATTTGAATGTGGAAGCTCAGGCGGCTCGTCAGCGTTTGGAAGTGGCTCAGAATTTGCTGATCAAGGCTGCAGCGGAACAGGAAAAATTGGTGGAATTGCAAGAGAGTTGGCGCGATCGCACTTTATTTAATGCTGCTACGCCGATCGAGCCCTTAGACGATCGCACCTACATCACCGCACCCCCCGCCGCTCACACAGTCTTTGCCACAGACGGCTCGCAAATTTCCCCTAACCATCACGAAATAGCCTACTGCTACTTGCTAAACGTCGGCACTGTCATGCTACACTACGGGCAAAGTCGCCACCCAGTTTTAGACAGCGTACCCGAGGTTTTCTACAAACCCGAAGACTTGTACGGTTCGCGGCAGTGGGGAATTAGAACCGAAGAATGGATGGGATATCGGCGCGCCGTTTCCGAAGCAATTGCCTTGGCAGAAATGGGCGAAAATTGGGCAAAAGTTAACGACAATAAATTGCCCGCGCCAGCTTTAGCCATGGTAGACGGTTCCCTGATTTATTGGTTTTTGGAACAGTTACCCAGCGAAGCGCGCGATCAAATTTTGCAGCCAATTTTAGAAGCTTGGCACAAGTTGCGTTTAGCAGGAATTCCCCTCTTAGGATACTTAAGCGCTTCTCGCAGCAGCGACAGCTTATCTTTTTTGCGGTTTGAAGCTTGCACCCACGAAGTACCAGACTGCATGACAAATTGCCCGAACGTCGGATTTGCAGCCACAATTTCTTTCGCCGAAAAAGCACCTTGTCAAGAATTTGAACCCTTGCGGGATGCCATCTTGTGGGCAACAATCCTGTCACCGGGACAAAGAAGTCCTTTATGGAAATCCCAAGCTCGAATCTTAGATTTGTACGGCCTGAATTCAGTTTATTTCTGTTACGTTCACGTCGGCACAGAAATTGCTAGGATAGAAGTGCCGGAATGGGTAGCACAAGATACAGCACAGCTAGATTTAGCATTGGGAATGATGCTCGCTCAGGTACACAAAGGCGGCGGCTATCCGGTGACGCTAGCAGAAGCTCACAATCAAGCGGTAGTCACGGGAGGCGATCGAACTCGCTTTTTCGCTTTGTTAGAGCAGCAAATGATTAAAGCCGGCTTAAAAAATGTGGGAATTTCTTATAAGGAAACACGCAAACGCGGTAGTATTGCTTAAAGTAATAAGTACAGTAGTCCTGGAGGCAGAAACCTGGTTTTTACGTAAATACTACATTTGAGCCTTTAACACTCATAAAAAACAGGTTTATTTGGTATTGATGCGTAAGTTATGTAGAGTTTAAATAGAGTTAAAAATGTTATATGCCAATAGAACTAATTATCTTAATTGCTTCCTTACTTGTGTCTTTGCTGGTATTTAATTGGGCTTTTAAAGTGTTGAAAGCTAGCATCGGGACAGCGATTTCTTTAGCAGTTATTGTGCTGGCGATGCAGTTATTGTTTGGCATCGGACCAAACCAGCTTTTTCAACATATAATTCACCTGCCGGAAACCCTGGGGAAAATGATTTCAGGCAAGTGATCCGATTTTAGATTTTAGATTTTAGATTTTAGATTCGAGAACAAATTTAAAATTTAAAATCGATAGTATTCGGTTTCATTCCTCAACCCAACTTACAGGGTATTCAGTATCAGACTTGATATAATAAGCTGCTACCCATAGGCGAGAGTGTCCGAGTGGGAGAGGGGCAGAGGGTAAAAATCAGTGACAGGGTGACAACGCCTCTGGAACTTTGATGGTAAAAGCATTGAAGCCCCTGAAACTCAAAAAAGATAGCGGATTATTGACAGGCTTATCTTACTCATAAGATTGTCCGAGACATCCTTGAACCTGATTCAAGGGATCTCGCCACTCTCTTTTATTGACTCACGCCGCGAAGATATTTTCGCGTCGTCACTCAACTCAAAACCTTGACGCAGCTTTGCTTTCAACCTGCGTGTCACCCCGTCAACCCCAACGCCCCGCCGGAGGAACTATGGGAACCCGAAGGTGCAAGTTACTACAACGGCGAACTTATCCTGCAACCGAGACAGGGGTGGACTTTGGAATAACAGTTAGAACTTTTGGATACCCACCCACTGTTTACTGGCCGATGTCTCCGCTGCGAAATGACTTATCCCAAATACGAAACGCCGCCTGTTCATGGGGATTGTTCGGCTTGTGCATGGATGGATGATTCGGTGTGAGGCGATGGTTCGCAGCGGTTCTGTTTTGGTAATGGCGCTACCTGCTCTCTACAGCATTTATGCAGGTAACTTTCTGGTTAAGATGTGATAATTTAAATAAATAATTATGGTTTTTTAAGTAAGCTATAGCGGTTCGATCGCGTGGTGAGGTATGGGGGCAAGTCCTATGCCCATCCCCACGGAGGCCTATGCCCTATGCCCTATGCCCTATGCCCTATGCCCTATGCCCTATGCCCGCGAGAGCACCTCATGTTACTGAGAAAGGCTATAGCTAGTATTTAGGTAGTTTGATTACTCAGTGAGCTTCCCAGTCAAGTTGTTTACGATAAAAGGAAATTTAGTTTTCATGAACAATCTTTACCACAAAGTCGCAGTTGCCTCTGTTTGCACCGCTCTAGGTTTTGCCCTGGGAGCAAGCAAAGAAGCTAAAGCAGCTACGTTTACTATGGTACCTACTATTACTTTTCAAGTCAACGATAATAACTTTGACGGCCGGGGAGACAGAGTTCAGAGTGGGAATTTTGATTTCATTGTGAGGGGAACTTTTGCTGAAGCAGCAGAGTTTGGCGAAATCAATATCGGGAGTTTTTCTTTGGCCCCTAATACAGTTATTAGCCGTGCTATTTTTCAGGGTGAGATTGACACTTTTTTAATCTATGGTCTTGGGGTGAGCGCTACTAATCCTGGTAGTGTTGGTATCTTTGGCTATGTAGGAAACGGAACAGCCGAGGCCTCAGATTTTGAAGCAGGAGTATTGTTAAGTTCTGTAGATATCTCATCCTCATCTCCCGGTGATATTCTTAACTTTGATGTAACTCCGTTTGTTAAGCAGCGAGTTAGCAACGGCGATGCTTTTGCTGGGTTTGGTATTCGTGCCTTGAACTTTGGTGGCCTGGCGCTAAACACTTCTAATTTTTCAGGTATCAAGCCAAGCCTGATAGTTGAAACCGCCGATGTTACCGAGTCTGTGCCTGAACCAACCACAATCCTCACTGCAGCTATAGCCCTAGGCTGGGGAGGATGGCTGAAACGAAAGAATTCAAGTCAGCAGAATAAAACAAAGTCAAAAGGTTAATCTATCGTTTGACAGAATTTGCGGGCAATAGTTTGCTGGAAAACCCACCTGAAAGTGCAGCCGACTAATCCCCCAACAAACATCCAAAACGCATATTGAGGCAGCACAGTTAACAGCACAAGCTGATGCGACCACCACTGCCACGCGCCGAACAGCATTGCGGTGATTGTGGCTAATTCGGTTATTTTGCCGACGGTTGCTTCGCGCCCACCGTTCGCCCTGCCACACTCCGCAGATGCAGGCGTGAGCCAGTTCTCACGACAGCACTCGGTTCAATATGCTGATGATGTGGCTGTTGATATTCTGAAACAAAGTTAATGAATTCATCCGGTTGATTTTTTAAACGACTCTTCAATCTAGCAAGCTTAACAAAGGTTGTGTTTTTGTAAGGGCTCACGCTACCTGCTCTCTACAGCATTTATGCAGCTAACCTTATGGTTAAGATTTAATAATTTAAATACACAACTAGGGGTTTTTAAGTAAGCTAGCTAGTATTTAGCTAATTTGATTAGTGAGTGATATCATGTCCGATCGAGTGACCGCGATTAAAAGGGCGGGTTTTTGAGATTGTCAATTATTGGCAGATATTTTTCGTGAACCCGCCCCTACCGTATTAGGGGTAATCGACCGGACATGATATGAGCTTTCCAGTCAAGTTGTTTACGATAAAAGGAAATTTACTTTTCATGAAAAATCTCTACCACAAAGTCGCAGTTGCCTCTGCTTGCACCGCTCTAGGTTTTGTTCTGGGAGCCAGCGAAGAAGCTAAAGCAGCTTCGTTTACCTTTGCACCTACTATCACTTTTGAAGTCATAGATTTAGATGATCAATATTACTTCGGTGGCCCCGGTCGCTTTGACGGACTGGGAGACCTGGTTTTCCCTGGTAATTTTGATACTGTGGTGAGGGGAACGTTGGGTGAAACAGCACAGTTTGCCGAATTCAATATCGGCAGCTTTTCTCTCGCCCCTAATACAGTTATTAGCAGTGCTGTTTTTCAGGCTGAGATTTTAACTTTTCTAGTCTATGGTCTTGGAGTGAGCGCTACTAACCCTGGTAGTCTTGGTATCTTCGGCTATGTAGGAAACGGAACAGTCGATGCCTCAGATTTTGAAGCGGGAGTATTGTTAAGTTCTGTAGATGTTTCATCATCATCTGCCGGTGATATTCTTAGCTTTGACGTGACTCCGTTTCTTAATCAGCGAGTTAGCAATGGCGATACTTTTGCTGGGTTTGGCATTCGCGCCTTGAACTTTGGTAGTCTCGCCCTGGAAAGAGGCCAATTTTCAGGTATCCAACCCAGGCTGATAGTTGAAACCGCCGACGTTACCGAGTCTGTGCCTGAACCAACCACAATCCTCACAGCAGCTGCAGCCTTGGGCTGGGGAGGATGGCTGAAACGAAAGAATTCAAGTCAGCAGAATAAAACAAAGTCACAAGGTTAATCTATTGTTTGACAGGATTTGCGGGCAACAGTTTGCTGGAAAACCCACCTGAAAGTGCAGCAGACTAATCCCTCAACCAACACCCAAAAGGTTTTGAGTTGAGTAACGAAGCGAAAAGATACGCTTGCTGTGCATAAGTCAATAAAAGAGAGTGGCGAGATGCCTTGAATCAGGTTCAAGGCATCTCGGACAATCTTATGAGTCAATAAGCCTGTCTATAATGCACTATCTTTTTGGAGCTTCAGCGGCTTCAATGCTTTTACAATCAAGGTTCCAGAGGCCTTGTCACCCCGCCAATAAAAACCCTCTTCCTTCCTTATTCCTTCTTCCTTTTTCGGTTAACTTCCCAGCATTTGCAACTTGTACAAACTGGCATACAACCCTTCTTGCTGCAACAACTCTTCGTGGCTGCCAGACTCTACTAATTGGCCGCGTTTGAGCACTAAAATGCGATCGACATTTCGGATAGTCGAGAGCCTGTGGGCAATAATTATCGCCGTTCTGTCCGCCATCAAACGCTCTAGAGCTTGTTGAATTAAAGCTTCCGTCCCCACATCCAAACTAGCAGTTGCCTCGTCGAGCACTAATATACTGGGATTGCGAATAGCGGCGCGAGCAAACGCTAATAATTGCTTTTGTCCCCCCGAAAGATTCGTCCCCCGTTCCCGCAATTGCGTATCATAACCTTGAGGCAATTCCTCAATTAATCTGGCAACATTTGTCTTTTCTGCTGCTGCTTGAATTTCCTCAATCGAGTAATTTTCTCCCAGGCTGATATTGCTCTTCACGTCACCAGCAAATAGAAAGCCATCTTGGATAATCACGCCTATGTGCCTGCGCAACTCTGCTTGAGGCAAATCCCGAATATCCACATGATTAACCAGAATCCGCCCTCGGGTGGGCTCGTAAAGGCGGCAGAGGAGACGGATAATCGAACTTTTGCCCGCACCCGTGGGGCCGACTAATGCTACTTTTTCGCCGGATTTGATGGTGAAATTGAGGTTTTGCAGGACATATTCGTCTTTTTTGTAAGCAAACCACACGTCGTCAAATTGGATTTCTCCCGATTCAGAATTCTGGGATTTTGCCTTTTCTTCCCCCCGAAGCTTGGGGGGGTTGGGGGGGTTGGGGGGGGGGAATTTGGGATTGTTAGGCAATAAACGATATTCTGAACTTGCTGGATTTTGATGATTATCTGCCAATTCTCGATCTAACGGAGACAAGTTGTAAGCAGTTGTCTCTGGATGTCCAGTTATCAACCACGG
This sequence comes from Microcoleus sp. OTE_8_concoct_300, assembly GCF_031383065.1. Classification (NCBI taxonomy): domain Bacteria; kingdom Bacillati; phylum Cyanobacteriota; class Cyanophyceae; order Oscillatoriales; family Microcoleaceae; genus Microcoleus; species Microcoleus sp. OTE_8_concoct_300. The sequence goes on from NZ_JANMZH010000140.1 coordinate 48,753, forward strand.
TGAATAACCTGCCCTTCTTCCTTCTTCCTTCTTCCTGACATCCGTTACATCCGTTACATCCGTTACAGAATCCGTTGCCGAACTTCCTTCTTCCTTCTTCCCGATGGTTGGATCTTTAATTTCGATCGGTTCGTTGAGGATATCGCTAATCCGTTCGACGGCCGTAAATCCTGCTTGAATTGCAGTAAATTTCTCAGCAAATTGCCGCAGCGGATCGAAGAGACGCTGAGCAAATAAAATGAATGCAGAGAGAGTACCGAAGTTAAGATTACCGGCTAAAACCCTTTGACCGCCCATCCACAAAACGGCTGCGATCGCCACTAATGCAATCCATTCTAAGGTCGCAGATACGGCTGAGTCGTAAAAAATAGTTGTATCAACTGCTTTAATGTAGAGTTTATTGGTGACGCGAAACAATTCTGAGTTGAATCTTTCGCGGCGGAATAGCTGCACTACGCCAATACCCGTCAGGTTTTCTTGCAGTTGTGCGTTGAGATCGGAAAGTTCTTCTCTGGTAGTGTAATTTGCTTGGCGATATTGATGCTGGAAATAAACTATGACTCCGGTAATTGGTATCATCATCAGCACCAACATTAAAGCTAGTTGCCACTGCAGGGTAAACATGAAAATGGCAATTACTAAAATTGAAAATAAATCGCTGACAATGCCGATCGCTCCGCTGGAAAACACTTCCCCCAAAGCTTCGACATCGCTGGTGAGGCGAGTCATCAGTTTACCGACAGGAGTGCGGTCAAAAAATCTCACTGCTAGCGATGTGACGTGGACGAACAAATCATTTCTAATATCAGTAGTAATTATTTGCCCTACTTTCGTGACTAAATAGCCTTGAACTGATTGCAGTGCTAATCTAATTGTTATAGTTAGCATCAGCAAAACTGCCAGAATATTCAATGCAGCCGATAAAGGCAATCCCCGCAAAAATTCGTAGGTAGGTTCCGCGCGAATTACGGAAATTGCCTGTCCGATGAGAATCGGTTGTATTGCTCCTGAGACTGCTAGCGGTACTAATAGTGCGATCGAAATAATCAACAAGCGTTTGCTGCGCCATGCGTAAGAGGCCAACCTCATGAATAACCGCCAGTCTGTGTCGCGGCCGGGTTGGTTTTTGGTGTCTGCTACTGGTGAGGAAATGGTCATCCGATTTTAGATTTTAGATTTTAGATTTTAGATTGCCGAAGCTATTATGCTGCTAAATTCGGGGGCTTTTGCTGAGAAGAACGAGCTGTTTTTTCGCTGCGCGGCTTGTAGGGCCCGCTGGCGATATCAGTGCGATCGGTATTTGAGCAAAAAAGCTGTACAATATATCCAACTAATAATTGTAGCAAATAGAGTCAGTTAAATTAGGGAATCTTCTACAGATCCAGCAAATTCTCGCTCCCGATAGCACTCAGTCGCCCATATTTATTACAACTGCGGATACCCGCTACTTGCCACTTTATGCCTTTGGAGATAGAGTTCGCCACTGGTTTTATTTGCTGGGTCAAATGCTGGCTTTTCAAAATGCAGTTCACTGCATTGAAGAGATAGATTCTACATTTCACCGTCGTCCCAAGGAAAGTGTATTAGACTTTTTGCTTATAAATTATGCAAGAAATAGAGACAGCCCGATTGTATCTGAGACAATTTACGCCAAATGACTTAGAGGATCTGTACCGCTTTTACAGCGATTCAGAAGTGATGAATTATGTCAGCGAAGGCGTCAGAAATAGAGAAGAAACAGCAGCCGATTTATTTCTAATAATCGCAGATTGGGAAAAACACGCTTTCGGTTTGTGGGCTGTTGTCAATAAAGAAAATAACCAATTGATCGGCGACGGGGGGCTTCGCTTCTTAGGCAAAACACCTGAAGTAGAAGTCGGTTACGTGTTAGCAAAAGCGTATTGGGGGAAAGGTTTAGCATCGGAAGTTGCAGCGGCTAGCCTCAAGTATGGATTTGAAGCATTGAAACTCAAAAAAATTGTTGCTGTTGCAAATACCGAAAACAGATCCTCGCGGCGGGTAATGGAAAAAGTGGGGATGAGATACCAGCATAACCTCGAGGATACCGAGCGAGTATATTATTCAATCTCGCGAAAAATCTACCAGTCAAAAGTAGTTTAGTTGACTTGAGGAAGGAAACCCAACCAAAATGTTTGTAGCAAGACTTGTCAAAAATGGTATCATAATCTAGTGGTAAAAATTATATTAATCATGCGAGAGATAGAGACAGTCCGATTGTATCTGAGACAATTTACGCCAGAGGACTTAGACGATCTGTACCGCATCTACAGCGATCCGGAAATAATGAAATACCTCGCAGGAGTTAGAACTAGAGAAGCAACAGAAATCGCCATTCATACCATACTCAAATGTTGGGAAGAAAACAACTTCGGAATGTGGGCTTTAGTACATAAAATAGACCGTAAAATGATTGGTCGCTGCGGACTGGCTTTGCTGGACCAGACACCGGAAGTTGAGCTAGGCTATACCCTCGACAAAGTTTATTGGAATCAAGGATTGGCGACTGAAGCATCTTTTGCTAGTCTCAACTATGGATTTCAAATATTAAAGTTGGAGAGAATAGTTGCGATCGCCCGCCCAGAAAATATCGCCTCCCAGCGGGTGATACAGAAAGTTGGCATGAAATATGAAAAAAATGCTCATTATTACGAAACTGATGTAGTATATTATTCTATGTCGCGAGAAAGTTACCAGTCCCAAGTATTTTCGTAGGGTGCGCAATGCGCACCTTACTGCATTTAAATTACTCACATCGCAAATTGACATTATTGTCGGCTGACAACTAGGAAGTCCTTTGCAATTGCTTGTTAACTTTTTGAATTTTCTTAGCAAAATACTCTTGTCGGTGTCCCAATCTTTTAGCCACTTCCAACCCTTTTTGATAGGCTTCCAAAGCTTTATCGTAAGCCGTCATCTCTTGATAAACTTGACCGATATTGTCGTAAGCGTTCATCAATCCGTAGAAATTGTAAGCCCGCTCTTCTAACAGCAACTGCATTTGATAAATCCGCAAAGTCGGCTCCCATTGCTTTTGCGATCGATAAAGTAAAGCTAATTTCTCCAAAGCTTCACTAGCTTGGGCATACTGTTGAATGGGGACGGCTAGATTGTATGCTTCCTGATAGTATTGAGCTGCTAAATTGATTTGACCTATGGTTTGGTAATCGGTGGCGATCGCAAATTTGAGCGCTGGTATAGCGCTCGGGTTTTGTAAGTTAAGATACACCGATGTTAGTTTTTCACGGGCGGCGATCGCCTTTAGGGGTTGTTTCGACTGCTGGTAAACGTAGGCTAACTGTCTCAGAGTATCTACCTCAGTTGGAGGAGTTACAGGCTGCGGCGGCGCGCCGTTTCCCGCAACTACAGCAGAATTTGGTACAGCAGAATTAGCAGCAAATAAAGCGCGGTTTTCCTGAATTAAAGTGGCCAATTCCTCATACACGGCAGCAGCTTTATCGTAACTCAACCAATTGATGTGAATTAGGGCGATCGCCTTCAAAATCTGACCTTCAGCTAATATATCTTGGTTTTGGCGCGCATTTTGGAGAATTTCTTGGTAAACTTCTACAGTCGGGCCTTTAGCGCGCACCTGCTGAAAAGCTGCAGCCAAGGCGGGGAGCAAGTCAGTATTAACTGGTACTTGGGATTTGACTTCTTTTTGAATTGCTTGCAACCGTTTGGTAATAAGCTGTAGTTCCAGGTTTTTACTGTTACTCCAAGCAACACTTCCCACCCGACTCAAAGCAGCAATTTCCGCCGCCGGGCCCAGATACCTGCGCAGCCGTAATTCTCGGAACCAAATTTCAAAAGCACCAGCCCCATCTCCAGCTTGCAGTTTAGCCACTGCTTCTAAGTTTAACTCCTCCAAAGCCGCTGTCAGTTCGTCCCGCTGAGTGCTGCTCAAAGATTCACTGGCGGGAGTTAGGGGATCGGGTGTGGTAATTTCTAGAGGATTAGGAGAAAATTGATCGAGGGCTGGTGGATTAGTTTGGGCGCTAGCAATAGAACCAGCACACAGCCACAAAAAAAGCAAGCACCCAATTGGCACAGAACTTCTCATAAAAATACTCGGTAAGTGGGAAACTCAGTGACTTCAGCCCTGAGAGGAAAACGACCCGGCGGTTTCAACCGCCTTGAATCCCCTTTCGGGGTTGGAGAGGTCGAGTTGCCTCTGGGGTGAGGTATGGTTGCCTCAATCTCCTTTTGGGGTAGAAGAGACGACCTGCCAGGTCGTCTGTACTTCGCCAAGGTTATCGGGGCTTGTCACGCTTACAGCACTGTCGAGAGTGACTTTAAGACTGTTTA